>NZ_FRCS01000044.1 GCF_900143005.1 Cryptosporangium aurantiacum | reverse complement strand
TCTGGCACCCCTCTAGGTCAAGCCCGGGGTCGTAGGGTGGTCGGTGGCGGGTCCGGGGAGTGACTTTTCCGAAGCGTCGATGTCGGGGTTGGAGTCGGCCGCGCTGGAGTCAGGTGTCGTCCCCGGTTGTCCTCCCGGGCCCGTCCCGGGTATGTCGTGCGTGTCGCGGAGCATGGTGCGGTAGACGACGTCGGAGAGGCGTCGTTTGAGGGCTCGCATGGCCTCCATCGAGGTTTTCCCCTCGGCCTTGCGTCGGTCGTAGTAGGCCCGGCCGGCGGTGGGGTTGCGCAGCTGGACGGTGGCCATGGTGTGCAGGACCCGGTTGATTTGCCGATTTCCGCCGCGGGAGAGGCGGTGACGGACTCGGTCGCCGGAGGATGCGTCGATCGGTGCGGTGCCGGTCCACGATCCGAAGTGGGCCTTGCTGGGGAAACGCTGGATGTTGCCGACCTCGACGAGCAGGCGGGCCGCGCCGGACGGGCCGATCCCATGGAGCTCGAGCAGCCTGGTGCCCGTCGCGACGACCAGTTCACGGAGTTCTTTGTCGGCGGCCTTGCTGCGCTGGTAGATGCGTTCGAGGTCGGTGATGAGTTCCGCGGCGACCCGGCGACGGGCCTTGCTGGCCGGATCTCTCGGGCGCACGCCAGCCAGGATCGTCTTGGCCTGAGCGGCGGACAGGAACTTCTTGGCCCCGCCGGGCACGAGCAGCAGGAGCAGGGCGTGGAGCTGGGAAATCATCCGGGTATGGTCCTCGCCGAGTGAACGCCGCCGGTCGACCAGGGTCTGCAGGACCGCTAGCTGCTGGTCGTCGACGACCGGGTGCAGCCCGGCCATCCGGGTGCCGACCAGCGCGACGGAGTGAGCGTCGGTGGCGTCGGTCTTTCGGCCCTGCCCGGTGGTGAATACACGGGCCCGGGCAGACAACTTGGGCGGCACGTCGATCACTTGCTCGCCGTCGGCGAGCAGCCGCGCGGCGATGTGTTTGCCGATGCCGTTGCAGCCCTCGATCGCCCACACGCGGTCCGGCCAGCTGGCCACCGATCTCTTCATGGCCGCGTAGCCGTCGACGGTGGTGTCGAACCGGCCGCGACCGAGCACGGTCTCGTCGCTGGCCATCACCTCGATCGTGACCGATCGCTTATGAGGATCCATCCCGATCACTACCCGGCACGGACCGGAGGAAGGGCTGGTCGAGGCAGTGCTCATCGATGCGTCGATTCCTTCAGCGCCCCCTGCAACTGATAGGAAAGGTCGTGAGGGCACCGCTACTTCGAGCGCGGGGCACACCCCTCTTCAGCCACTCCGACCCTGGTGCGACGCCCGGACCGCGCAGGCCAGATGAGAGCCACACGACCCGCGTGGGCAGCCGCAGTGGGAGCGACGGACCGGGCGCCTGGACGCTACCCCGCCGGGCACCGTCCTACCGCCCATTGAATAAGTAGCCGC
>NZ_FRCS01000043.1 GCF_900143005.1 Cryptosporangium aurantiacum | reverse complement strand
GTGGGTCCAGGCGGGTGGGCGGTCGCAGCCGTGGAAGCGGCATCCGCCGTCGCGGGCGACCAGGACGCGGCGCATGGCGGGTGGGGGGACGCGGTAGAGGCGTCCGGCGTTGATCGGCACGTCAGCGGGGTCGAGAACCACGCGGTTGATGCCGGCGTCGCAACTGAGGCGGCGGACGGCGTCGGGGGAAAGCAGCCCGCCGTATTCAGTGATGCCTCCCGTGCCGGGAGTGGGCATGCCGGTGCGGCGTCCGGTCACCCCGGCGATCGCCTCGGCCAACGCTCGATCCCGGGCAGCGCCCCACTCCGGCGGGCCCGCATCCGCCAGGTCCGCGTCCGCCAGGTCCGCGTCGGCCAGTCCCGCGCCCGCCAGGCTCCTATCCGCGAGGCCCCTATCCGCGAGGCTCGCGTCCGCTGGGCTCGTATTCGTTGGAGCCGCGCTGGGCAGGTGCGCGTCTGGCAGAGCGGTGCCGGGCGGGGCGCTGGTGTCGGGTGAGGTTTGCGGGGCGAGTTCATCGGCCCACACCGCCAACACGGCATCCCAGTCGATGCCGGTGCCCCCGGTGTCGTCGGGGTGTTCGGCCCAGTCGGGTGGGATCGGGGCCGGGTCGTCGTCCAGGTAGGCCCATCCGGCGGTGAGGGCGTCGTCGCCGTCGAACCGGATCGGGGCCTTGAGCCGGCGTCGTTTCCGGCCTGCCCGGCTGCTGTGCTGTAGATCCCGGGCGTGCACGAGCACCGCCAGGTGGGGTTGTTCACCGCCGTGGGTCGGGAGGTTCGCGGTGTCCAGGCCCAACCGGAACAGTTCCGCGAGCGCGTCGTGGCGACGCTGGCACGGGCTTCGGTCGTCCTCGGTGTCCCGCCGGCCCGAAGCGGCATTCAAATACGTCTGCGCCAGCGCACCGGCCTCCGGAGTCAACGTCCCGGCCAAATCCCAGGCCCCACCGAACGTTTGCGCGTGGTAGACCGCACGGTCGGCCTCATCCGGGCCATCACCGCCGTCGTTGTCGTCCTCGGTTTCCGGGCACAGATACGCCTCGATCCGCTTAGAGACGTGCTTCAACGCGGCCGGGTCCATCGTCAACGCCGGACCCAGCAACGCGTTGACGGCTTCATCCGCCAGGTCCGGGCCGACCTTCTTCGCTAACCGGGCGGCGACCAACACATGCGCCCGCGACACCCGACCGGCCCGGAACGCCTCCGCGAACACCGGGTCGTCGGGCAGATGCCGGGCCACGTCCACCAGCTCCGAGGACTCCACCGGCGACACATGCAACCGGGCCCGCAGCCACGACTTGGTCGACACCGCTCCGTCGTACTCCACCGCGCCCCGCTGATGCACCACACCCACCGCCGCGACCAGCGCGGCGTCGATCTGCGACCGGACCCGGTGCAGCTCCCGCGTCCGTTCGCACAAGGCTCCGTCGGGGTCGCCGGTGAGGTCCTCACCAGCAACGACGGCCGCTGCTGCGGCTAACCGTCCGAGGCCTGTGTCCATACCCGCAACCCTATTCATCGCACACCCGTACGGGTATCGGGTGAACGGCATACCCCGGCCCTATGCCGAACGGTGTAGGCAGCCGAAGAACCCGTCACGCGAGAACGGGACGCCCAGTCCATGTGGCGGGTCGCTCGACACCCGCGAGCCCTGCGCGGCGAATCGCCGACGTGGTCCCGAGGGGTGCCTGGGCAGGCGTGAAGGTGGTGGAGAACGCCCCCAGCCGGCCCGCTCCCAGGAGCGAACTCGTGGAAGCCCGGAACGATGAGGCCAAAAGCACGCCAGAACGAGCCCCCGGCCGCATCGATCGACCGAGCCACACGCTCCTCAGCCGCCCCATCCCGGGAGGTGCCACGCCGAGCAACGCGC
>NZ_FRCS01000042.1 GCF_900143005.1 Cryptosporangium aurantiacum | reverse complement strand
GTGGGTCCAGGCGGGTGGGCGGTCGCAGCCGTGGAAGCGGCATCCGCCGTCGCGGGCGACCAGGACGCGGCGCATGGCGGGTGGGGGGACGCGGTGGAGGCGTCCGGCGTTGAGGGGTATGTCGTCGGGGTCGAGGACGACGCGGTTGATGCCGGCGTCGCAGGCGAGGCGGCGGACGGCGTCGGGGGTGAGCAGGCCGCCGTATTCGGTGATGCCTCCCGTGCCGGGAGTGGGCATGCCGGTGCGGCGTCCGGTCACCCCGGCGATCGCTTCGGCCAGCCCGAGATCGGGCGCCGCACCCCATGCCGGCAGGCCCGCATCCGGCGGGCCCGCGTCCGCCAGGCCCCTATCCGCGAGGCTCCTATCCGCGAGGCTCGTGTCCGCGAGGCTCGCGCCCGCTAGGCCCGTGTCCGCGAGGCTGGCGTCGGCCAGGTCCGCGTTCGCGAGGCTCGCGTCCGCTGGGCTCGTATTCGTTGGCGCCGCGCTGGGCAGGTGCGCGTCTGGCAGAGCGGTGCCGGGCGGGGCGCTGGTGTCGGGTGAGGTTTGCGGGGCGAGTTCATCGGCCCACACCGCCAACGCGGCATCCCAATCGACACCGATGCCCCCGGTGTCGTCGGGGTGTTCGGCCCAGTCGGGTGGGGTCGGGGCCGGGTCGTCGTCCAGATAGGCCCATCCGGCGGTGAGGACGTCCTCGCCGTCGAACCGGACCGGGGCCAGCCGCCGCCGTTTCCGGCCCGCCCGGCTGCTGTGCTGCAGATCCCGGGCATGCACCAGCACCGCCAGATGCGGCTGCTCACCGCCGTGGGTCGGGAGGTTCGCGGTGTCCAGCCCGAGGCGGAACAGCTCCGCGAGCGCGTCGTGGCGACGCTGGCGTGGGCTCCGGTCGTCTTCGGTGTCCCGCCGGCCCGAAGCGGCGTTCAAATACGTCTGGGCCAGCGCACCGGCCTCCGGAGTCAACGTCCCGGCCAAATCCCACGTTCCGCCAAAGGTCTGCGCGTTGTAGATCGCCCGGTCGGCCTCATCCGGCTCCCCACCGTCGCCGTCATCGTCCTCGGTTTCCGGGCGCAGATACGCCTCGATCCGCCTAGAGACGTGCTTCAACGCGGCCGGGTCCATCGTCAACGCCGGACCCAGCAACGCGTCGGCGGCTTCATCCGCCAGGTCCGGGCCGACCTTCTTCGCTAACCGGGCGGCGACCAGCACATGCGCCCGCGACACCCGACCGGCCCGGAACGCCTCGGCGAACACCGGGTCGTCGGGCAGATGCCGGGCGACGTCCACCAGTTCCGAGGACTCCACCGGCGACACATGCAACCGGGCCCGCAGCCACGATTTGGTGGAGACCGCTCCGTCGTACTCCACCGCGCCCCGCTGATGCACCACCCCCACCGCCGCCACCAGGGCGGCGTCGACCTGCGACCGGATCCGATACAACTCCCGCACCCGCTCACACAAGGCCCCGTCGGAGCCGCCGGTGAGGTCCTCACCAGCAACGACGGCCGCTGCTGCGGCTAGCCGTCCGAGCCCTGTGTCCATACCCGCAACCCTATTCATCGCACACCTGTACGGGTATCGGGTGAACGGCATACCCCGGCCCTATGCCGAACGGCGTAGGCAGCCGAAGAACCGTCACGCGAGAACGGACGCGCAGCTCAGTGCGGGGCATCGCCGGCCTCTCGCGAGCCCGGTGCGGCGACGGTCTCGAGGATGCCGGTGCGGACGTGAAGGTGGTGGAGAACGCCCCCCCAGCCGGCCCGCTCCCAGGAGCGAACTCGTGGAAGCCCGGAACGATGAGGCCAAGCACGCCAGGACGAGCCCCCGGCCGCATCGATCGACCGAGCCACACGCTCCTCAGCCGCCCCATCCCGGGAGGTGCCACGCCGAGCAACGCGC
>NZ_FRCS01000041.1 GCF_900143005.1 Cryptosporangium aurantiacum | reverse complement strand
CGGGGATCATCGCGCAGATCAACGATTATCAGATGACGATCGCGTCGGCGGTGGAGGAGCAGACCGCCACGACGAACGAGATGAACCGCAGCATCGGCGAAGCGGCGACCGGCTCGGCCAGCATCGCCGGCAACATCTCCGGGGTGGCGTCCGCCGCGCAGACCACCAGCGCGACCGTGCTGGAGACCCAGCAATCGGCCGAGGAACTGGCCCGGATGTCGGCGGACCTTCAGATGCTGGTGGGTCGCTTCCGCGTCTGAGCCTTCGTCTCAGAAGTCGTGCATACCAGTCGATAGGGTTCCAAACGTTTCGACTGGCCCCACGGCCCCTGTGAGTTGAGGACACCTCCATGACCGTTCCGTTGCAGAACGCACCGTCGGGGCCGAGCGGCAAACTGCGGAACCTCTCGGTGGGTGCGAAGGTGCTCGCCGCTGTCCTGGTGGTGGCGCTGATCGCCTTGCTCACGGGTGTCGTGGCGTGGCAGCGGATCGGCAAGCTGGACGACGAGGTCCAGACGATGAAGTCCACGAACATCGCCCGGCTGAACAGCCTGGTCGAGCTGGAGAACGCGCTGGCCGACCAGTACCGCACGCTGCTGCGGTACAACCTCGCGACGACCGCTGCCCTGAAGACGGAGTACGAGCAGGCGGTCAAGGACGCCCAGGCAGGGGTGGACGCCGCCGGGGCGGACTACGTCTCTACGCCGGACGACTCGTCCACGTGGAAGGAGCAAGTCGCGGCGTACAGCGAGGCGTGGACGAAGTACAAGGCCATGCTCAACTTCCTCTTCTTCGGCGACGCGTTGCCGTCCGGCATCACGATCCCGACCGATCAGGCGCAGGTGTCCGCCGCGTTCACCGAGGTCGAGTCGACGATGAGCGCCGCGGTCGACGAGCTGACCGCGCTGGAGAAGTCGCAGGTGGAGGCCGCGAGCGCCGATGCCCACAACGCGGCGACGAGCGCCAAGACGCTGATGGTCATCGTTCTCGTCGTCGGCCTGGTGCTTGCCGTGGCGCTGGCGGTCTGGATCGGGCGCAGCATCGCCCGGCGAGTGGCTGCGGTGCGTGACGTCCTGGACAGCGTCGCCGACGGTGACCTGACCCGGACCGCGCCGGTCGACTCGCGTGACGAGGTCGGCGTGATGGCGGCGGCCGTGAACCGGGCCACCGAGTCGATCCGGCAGACCGTGGCGGCGCTGGCGAGCTCCGCGCGGACGCTGGCCGACTCCTCCCAGCAACTGTCGGCCTCGGCCGAGGCGATCGCGGGCAACGCGCACGAGACCTCGACCCAGACGAGCGTGCTGGCGTCGGCGTCGGAGGACGTGTCGCGGAGCGTGCAGACGGTGGCCGCGGGTACCGAGGAGATGGGTTCGGCGATCCGGGAGATCTCGCAGTCGGCGAACGACGCGGCCGGCGTGGCGTCGCGGGCGGTGGACGCTGCCGCGCAGACCAACGCGACGGTGGCGAAGCTGGGTGAGTCGTCGGTGGAGATCGGCAACGTGGTCAAGGTCATCACGTCGATCGCGGAGCAGACGAACCTGCTGGCGCTGAACGCGACGATCGAGGCCGCACGTGCGGGTGAGGCCGGTAAGGGCTTCGCAGTGGTCGCGAACGAGGTGAAGGACCTGGCGCAGGAGACCGCGAAGGCGACCGAGGACATCTCCAAGCGGGTCGAGGCGATCCAGGCCGACACGGATTCCGCGGTGGCGGCGATCGAGCAGATCTCGGGGATCATCGCGCAGATCAACGACTACCAGATGACGATCGCCTCGGCCGTCGAGGAGCAGACCGCGACCACGAACGAGATGAGCCGCTCGATCGCCGAGGCGTCCACCGGCTCGGCGAGCATCGCCGACAACATCGCCGGGGTGGCGTCCGCGGCTCAGACCACCAGCGCAACCGTCGGTAACACCCAGCAATCGGCGGAGGAGCTGGCCCGGATGTCGTCGGACCTCCAGGCGCTGGTCAGCCGCTTCCGGGTGTAGACGAGGCTTCTCTCGGGTACCCCGGGACTACAGCCGGTCACCCGAGAGAGGTTTCGATGATCAAGCAGATGCTCCAGGCCACCGTGCTGAAGCGCCTCGCCGCTCGTACCCCGATGGGCGCGGTCGTCGTCTACGGCGGTGGCTGGTACCTCAAGCACCGCCGGTCGAAGAGGGCGCAGCAGGCAGCCACGGCGCGCTGACCCAGACCCCGGAGCCGGGCGCGGAATACCGCGCCCGGCTCTGGTATGTCAGGCGACGGTCACCGGGTGCCGGACGACCGCGTCGAACAGGTAACCGAGCGTGTTGAGTGGTGTTGCCGCCGGCTGGGTGGTTCCGGTCGAGTCGGTGGCCCTGGCGAGCAACTGCACGGCACCCGCCTGCTCCGGACGCCACGGCAGGTCCCACCGCACCCAGCGCCCGGGGCCGCACTGGTCCCGCAGCGCGGCGCGCCGCCAGCTACTGCCCCCGTCGACGCTGACCTCGACCTTCCGCACCGCACCGCGTCCCGACCAGGACCGCCC
The DNA here is from genome assembly GCF_900143005.1 of Cryptosporangium aurantiacum. Classification (NCBI taxonomy): domain Bacteria; kingdom Bacillati; phylum Actinomycetota; class Actinomycetes; order Cryptosporangiales; family Cryptosporangiaceae; genus Cryptosporangium; species Cryptosporangium aurantiacum. Next base: position 1,702 of record NZ_FRCS01000041.1, on the reverse strand, counting down.
GGTCAGCCGGTGCGTTCGCCCGGCCGCGAGCTGCGCACCCCAGCCCAGCTCGAACGCGCTCTTGGTGACCTGCCGGGTCAGCGGTGCCGAGCCCTCCGCCGGATAGTCCGGACCGAACAGCCGGTAGTACTGGGTGTCCCACGGTGAGGCGAGCGGTGTCGCGGACACCTCGATGTCGCCGAGCCACTTGATCGACGCGATGCCGATCCAGGACGGCACGACCAGCCGCACCGGGAAGCCGTGGTCCGGCGGCAGCTGCTCGCCGTTCATCCCGTACGCGAGGATGACATCGTCCAGCGCCTTGCCGATCGGCAGGACCCGGCGGACGCGACCCAGGTTCACGCCGCCGGTGACGAAGTCGGCGTCCAGGCCGCGGGGCAGCAGATCGACGGCGGCGCGGCTGAGCCCGGCCCGCTCGAGCACCGTCGAGAGCCGGACGCCCCGCCAGCGCGCGACCCCCACCGCACCGAGTTTCCACGCGGTGCCCGACACGGTCTGCCCCTGCTGGGTGGTGAAGAAGCTCCGTCCGTTGCCCGCACACTCGATCGCGGTGGACACGGTCACCGCGGGCAGGTCCAGGAGCTGCTGGTACGTGAACGTCACCGCGGATTCGAGCGTCGGCGCACCGCGTAGTCCGGAGCCGAACAGGCGGAGTCGCCAGTCCCGGACCTCGACGGTCGGCGTCGCGGTGTGGTTGCGGACGAAAAAGCGCTCGTTGGGCGTGTAGTAGCCGGTGCCCGCCAGCGCGTCGAAGCGGGTTTCGGCGTTCGTTCCGAACACCGTGAACCACTCCGGCGGGAGCGGTTTGCGGATCGGTGACACCGCCGTCGGGCTCGGCGTCGGGCTGGGGGACGCTGTGGGGCTCGCCACCGGCTGTGCGGACGCCGGGGAGCCCGCCGCCAGCGCGACGGCGGGCAGGGCCAGCGCAGCGCCGCCGGTAGCGCGGAGCACGCCGCGCCGGGTCATCGGGGCCATCGAACACTCCTCCGGTCGGGGGTGCGGCCGACTCTAGCTTTCCTAGTGGCTTGGTGTGGTTAATCGGTCGCTCTGCGGGGTGCAACTACGGAGAGCGATAGCTCGATCACTCCTTGCAACCGGAGTGCAACTGAGTGGCACCCGATTCCGCACCCGAACGGACAGAAGCTTTTTCGTGTCGGCCCGGGACGGCTTCGCAGCGGGAGCGGACGCGGCCGGCACCGATCGTAGGAACACCACAGGGGGACTGCATGACCACGACTCTCGTCGCCTCTCCGGCACGCCTGTCCGAGCGGGAACTCGACGCGTTGGTGCGCGAGCACCTGCCGCTGGTCGGTCACCTCGTCCGCGAAATGCTCGGCCGCGTCCCCGCCCACGTCAACCGCGACGACCTCACCAGCGCGGGCCTCGCCGCCCTCGCCGCGGCCGCCAAGTCCTACGACCCGAGTCGCGGCACCCCGTTCGGCTCGTTCGCCACCGTCCGCATCCGCGGCGCGCTGCTCGACGAGCTCCGCGGTCTGGACTGGGCCAGCCGCTCGGTTCGTCACCGGGCCCGCAAGATCGAGACCGCCGCAGCGGAGTTGACGGCGAGCCTGGGGCGGACGCCCACCGACAACGAGCTGGCGGCCACGCTCGGTGTGGCGGTGGCCGAACTGCACTCCGCCGCCGACGACGTCCAGCGCGCGGTCGTGCTCTCGCTGCAGGGCTTCGCCGCGGGCACCGCCGA
>NZ_FRCS01000040.1:2128-5532 GCF_900143005.1 Cryptosporangium aurantiacum | reverse complement strand
AAAAGTCCGGCGGCGTCCTACTCTCCCACACCATCACCAGTGCAGTACCATCGGCGCTGAGGAGCTTAGCTTCCGGGTTCGGAATGGGACCGGGCGTTTCCTCCTCGCTATAACCACCGGAACACTGTCAAACCAGCAAACAGCACTCCCGGACCCGGGTGTGTTGTTCGTGGTCTGGGAACCACACAGTGGATGCGACTACTTACACAAATAAGGCTATGCTTTGTGGGCAAGCCCTCGGCCTATTAGTACCGGTCAGCTCCACCTGTTACCAGGCTTCCACATCCGGCCTATCAACCCGATCGTCTACTCGGGGGCCTTAACCACTCAAGGTGGTGGGAGACCTCATCTCGAAGCAGGCTTCCCGCTTAGATGCTTTCAGCGGTTATCCCTTCCGAACGTAGCCAACCAGCCATGCCCTTGGCAGGACAACTGGCACACCAGAGGTTCGTCCGTCCCGGTCCTCTCGTACTAGGGACAGCCCTTCTCAAGACTCCAACGCGCACGGCGGATAGGGACCGAACTGTCTCACGACGTTCTAAACCCAGCTCGCGTACCGCTTTAATGGGCGAACAGCCCAACCCTTGGGACCTACTCCAGCCCCAGGATGCGACGAGCCGACATCGAGGTGCCAAACCATCCCGTCGATATGGACTCTTGGGGAAGATCAGCCTGTTATCCCCGGGGTACCTTTTATCCGTTGAGCGACACCGCTTCCACCAGCCAGTGCCGGATCACTAGTCCCAGCTTTCGCTCCTGCTCGACCTGTCAGTCTCACAGTCAAGCTCCCTTGTGCACTTGCACTCAACACCTGATTGCCAACCAGGCTGAGGGAACCTTTGGGCGCCTCCGTTACATTTTAGGAGGCAACCGCCCCAGTTAAACTACCCACCAGGCACTGTCCCCGACCCCGATCAGGGGCCCGGGTTAGACATCCAATACGACCAGAGTGGTATTTCAACGATGACTCCACGAACACTGGCGTGCCCGCTTCACAGTCTCCCACCTATCCTACACAAGCCGAATCGAACACCAATACCAAGCTATAGTAAAGGTCCCGGGGTCTTTCCGTCCTGCCGCGCGTAACGAGCATCTTTACTCGTAGTGCAATTTCGCCGAGCCTGTGGTTGAGACAGTAGGAAAGTCGTTACGCCATTCGTGCAGGTCGGAACTTACCCGACAAGGAATTTCGCTACCTTAGGATGGTTATAGTTACCACCGCCGTTTACTGGCGCTTAAGTTCTCAGCTTCGCCCCGAAAGACTAACCGGTCCCCTTAACGTTCCAGCACCGGGCAGGCGTCAGTCCGTATACATCGTCTTACGACTTCGCACGGACCTGTGTTTTTAGTAAACAGTCGCTTTCCCCTGGTCTCTGCGGCCATACAACGCTCCCCCAGCAAGTGGGATCACGCCTCCGGCCCCCCTTCTCCCGAAGTTACGGGGGTATTTTGCCGAGTTCCTTAACCACAGTTCGCTCGATCGCCTCGGTATTCTCTACCTGACCACCTGTGTCGGTTTAGGGTACGGGCCGCTTGAATCTCGCTAGAGGCTTTTCTCGGCAGCATAGGATCACTCACTTCGCCACAACGGCTCCCCATCAGGTCTCAGACTCCATGAGACACGGATTTGCCAATGTCTCGTCCTACACCCTTAGCCCGGCACCACCATTCACCGGGATGAGCTACCTTCCTGCGTCACCCCATCGCTTGACTACTACAACCCGGGGTCCCAGCCTCCCCAGCACTTGTCCGAAGACGCCTGCCGGCTCGGGTGGTTAGCACAAAGCTGCCTCATCAGGGACGATTCTTCGCGGGTACGGGAATATCAACCCGTTGTCCATCGACTACGCCTGTCGGCCTCGCCTTAGGTCCCGACTCACCCTGGGCGGATTAGCCTGGCCCAGGAACCCTTGGTCATCCGGCGGACGGGTTTCTCACCCGTCATTCGCTACTCATGCCTGCATTCTCACTCGCACAGCGTCCACAACTGGGTTCCCCCGCTGCTTCCTCCGCTGTACGACGCTCCCCTACCCATCCACACACCCAATAACCGCCCCGCAGGAACGGAAACCAGGTTCATCGTGTAAATGCCTCAGCTTCGGCGGTGTACTTGAGCCCCGCTACATTGTCGGCGCGGAATCACTTGACCAGTGAGCTATTACGCACTCTTTAAAGGGTGGCTGCTTCTAAGCCAACCTCCTGGTTGTCTCTGCGACTCCACATCCTTTCCCACTTAGCACACGCTTAGGGGCCTTAGCTGGAGATCTGGGCTGTTTCCCTCTCGACTACGAAGCTTATCCCCCGCAGTCTCACTGCCACGCTCTCACTTACCGGCATTCGGAGTTTGGCTGACTTCAGTAAGCTTGTGGGCCCCCTAGGCCATCCAGTGCTCTACCTCCGGCAAGAAACACGCAACGCTGCACCTAAATGCATTTCGGGGAGAACCAGCTATCACGGAGTTTGATTGGCCTTTCACCCCTATCCACAGGTCATCCCCCAGGTTTTCAACCCTGGTGGGTTCGGGCCTCCACGCCGTCTTACCGGCGCTTCACCCTGCCCATGGATAGATCACTCCGCTTCGGGTCTCGAGCACGCGACTCACACGCCCTATTCGGACTCGCTTTCGCTACGGCTACCCCACACGGGTTAACCTCGCCACGTACCACGAACTCGCAGGCTCATTCTTCAAAAGGCACGCCGTCACATCCCCGAAGGTCTGCTCCGACGGCTTGTAGGCACACGGTTTCAGGTACTATTTCACTCCCCTCCCGGGGTACTTTTCACCTTTCCCTCACGGTACTAGTGCACTATCGGTCACCAGGGAGTATTTAGGCTTAGCGGGTGGTCCCGCCAGATTCACACGAGATTTCACGAGCCCCGTGCTACTTGGGAACAACTAAAGGAAGATCATGCGTTTTCGTCTACGGGAGTCTCACCCTCTACGCCGGTCCTTCCCAGAACCTTCGACTAACACAATGATTTTCTTACTTCCCGACCAGCCGGCAGACCGATCAATAGCCGTCCCACGACCCCGCTCACGCAACCCCTGCCGGGTATCACACGTGCGCGGTTTAGCCTCATCCGCTTTCGCTCGCCACTACTCACGGAATCACTCTTGTTTTCTCTTCCTGTGGGTACTGAGATGTTTCACTTCCCCACGTTCCCTCCACACACCCTATGTGTTCAGGTGCGGGTGACAGCACATAACTGCTGCCGGGTTTCCCCATTCGGACACCCTCGAATCACAGCTCGGTTGACAGCTCCTCGAGGACTATCGCGGTCTCCCACGTCCTTCATCGGCTCCTGGTGCCAAGGCATCCACCGTGCGCCCTTAACAACTTGACCACAAAGATAAGATGCTCGCATCCACTGTGCAGTTCTCAAACAACGACCAGCACCCGCAC
>NZ_FRCS01000039.1 GCF_900143005.1 Cryptosporangium aurantiacum | reverse complement strand
GGAGTCCGCGTTGGTGTCGCAGACGCTGGGGGCGGCGACGTAGCCGATGGAGTCGTCGGCGAACGGGCGGACCATCTCGGCGAGGTAGGTCGGGCTGGGGATGTGGTCGCAGTCGAGTTGGCTGACGACGTCGTAGTCGCGGTATCCGTAGTGGTCGTAGAAGTAGGCGAGGTTGCCTTCCTTGCACTTCTTGCGGCGGGGCCAGGTGTCCCGCTGGTACTCCGGCTGGCCCCGCCGGGTCGACACCCGTACCCCGTGGGCGCGGCACCAGGCCAGCGTTTCCTCGCTGGGGTCCTCGTCGCAGATCCAGACGTCGTAGGAGTACGGAAAGTCCTGGTCCAGCATCGCTTCGAGCGTCCGGCGGGCGGTGTCCCAGGGCTCGGACGGCGCTTTGGTGACGCAGAACGCGACCCGCAGCTCCGGGATCGGCACCCGCGGATTCACGGTCCGCAGCTTGTTGAACCGCAGGATCGGCAGGATCGGGTACGCGGACATGTAGAGCAACAGCGAACTGTTGATCAGCAGCCGCATCCAGTCGGTGCGGTGCGGAGGCTCCAGCCACCAGCGCCAGAACAGCACCAGCGACACGACCCACCCGACGGTCAGCACGGCGAGCAGGACGCGCGTAACCGGCGGGAGCACGGGTACGAACGTGTTCACCAGCAGCGCGTGCCTGCGGATCCGCCGCGCCCGCATCGCCGGTCCGGCGGGGGAGGCGTGCAGCACCTTGCCGCCGGAGAGCTGCCGGAGTGCGGTGTCCAGGGATCGGCCCCCGTGCGTCCACCCGACACCGATCCGCGGCTGACGTCGTCCGGACCGGCGTGCGCTGTCGGAGAACCGGAGATCGACGGTCCGGTCGCTGTCGACCATTCGGAGGTCCACGGTCCGGTCCGCGGACGAGAGTTCCTGGGTTTCCTCGGACGTCGCGGAATCGTCCGGAAACCTCGGTGTATCGGACACCGCCAACCTTCCTGCTAACGAGGAATGGAGTTTCTGAATTCCGGAACGTCGCGCCTGATCGGCGGGTTTCCCCGCCGGACAAAACGAGCACAAGTTAGGTGGCCGCACAGCGATTCGTCAAGGCGCGGACGAACGCCTAATTCGCGCGCTTGATGGCGGAGAATTGATTACGGCTGGTGGGCCAGTTATCCACTGTCCATGTTGTAGGTTGGCCGGTGCCGGGCATTCTTTGTCGAGCCGAGGTGGAGGATCGATGTACGTAGCGGTGACCGGGGGCGCGGGCTTTCTCGGCTCGCATCTGTGCGAAGCCCTGCTGGGAAGAGGTGACCGCGTCCTGTGCCTCGATAACCTGTCGACCGGTCGGCTGGAAAACCTGGAAGTATTTTTCCGGAGCCCGCGGTTCGAATTCCGGGAGATCGATATCGCCGACCCGGCGGCGATGAACGTGGATCGATGGGCGCCCGACCAGGTGGACGTCGTCGTGCATCTGGCGAGCCCGGCTTCGCCGCCGGACTACCAGATGATGCCGCTGCAAACCCTGGCGGTCGGTAGCCGCGGCACCGAGAACGCGCTGCGGCTCGCGGCGCGGGACGGGGCACGATTCGTGCTCGCGTCCACCAGCGAGGTGTACGGCGACCCGGCGGTCCACCCGCAGCGGGAGACCTATTGGGGGAACGTCAACCCGATCGGCCCGCGCAGCGTCTACGACGAGGCGAAGCGGTTCGCCGAAGCGTTGACGATGGCGTACCACCGCAGCAGCGGGCTCGACATCGGAATCCTGCGGATCTTCAACACCTACGGCCCGCGCATGCGCCCGCAGGACGGGCGGGTCGTCTCGACGTTCATCGCGCAGGCGCTGGACGGCGATCCACTGACGATCTACGGCGACGGGACGCAGACCCGCAGTTTCTGTTACGTCGACGACCTGGTGCGCGGCCTGGTGGCGATGGTGGACCGGACGGTGACCGGCCCGGTCAACCTCGGTAACCCGGTGGAGTGGACGGTGACCCGGCTCGCCAGGGCCGTGCTCCGGCTGACCGGTTCGCGTTCGGCGGTCGAGTACCGCCCGCTCCCGATCGACGACCCGACCCGTCGGCAGCCGGACATCGCGGTCGCCCGCAGCGAACTGGGCTGGGAGCCGGCGATCGGGATCGACGACGGGCTGCGCCGCACCGTCGAGTGGTTCCTGTCCCGGCGGGACGAGTCGCCGCGCACCGATCGGCCGGTCTCGGGTCTCTCCGCGTGAGTCCACGTCGGCCGGTCCCCTGCAGATGCGGCTTATACGTGTTTTGCATCCCTTGCTGGGATAGCACGGCTGTCTTATTCTATTTTCGGGGGTAAGTCAGCTCTCGATTCAACGGAGCGCTATTCGGGGTGGGGTAGTTCCCATGGTGAAGAAGTGTTTCATCATCATGCCGTTCGGGGGGTCCGGCGAGGATGACGACGAAACCAGGCGACATTACTTAGGCGTCTATCAGAGCATCCTGAAGCCGGCCGCAGAGAATGCCGGTTACGTGGTCAAGCGGGCCGACACCAGCGCGATGCCCGGAAACATCACGAAGGACATCATCAAGGACCTGGCAGAGTCCGACCTGGTCATCGCCGACCTCACCGGCGGTAACGCGAACGTGTTCTTCGAACTGGGCATTCGGCACGTCCTGCATCGCAGCGGCACTGTTCACGTGGTCGACGCGAAGAGCGAGATCCCGTTCGACGTCCAGCAGTACCGGGTCGTGAAATACTCGCCACACCTCGCGGACATCCCCGGCGTGACCGCCCAGATCGTCGACGCGATCCGCAAGCGGGAGAACGCGGCGCAGTCGGACAATCCCGTGCACGACACGCTGGACGACCTGCCCGCCGACTACCGCGACGTGGGAGAAGAGGCGCAGCAGCGGGAACTCGTCACGCTCCGGGAGTCGCTCAACGCGGTGAAGCGCGAGCGCGACAAGCTGGCCGACCGGCTCGCCGAACTCGACCCGGCCGGTGCCCTGACCGGTCAGCCGTCCGCCTACGACATCGACGAGATGCTCGACCAGGCCGACGAGATCATGAAGTCGACCGGTGAGTACGTGATGCTCCGGCTGAAGGAGATCATGGAAGAGGGCGGGCGGGACGCGTTCGTCACGGAGCTGCGCGCGGTCGTCAAGAGCCCGTACCTCAGCGACAACGACTTCGTCGGACTCGCGCAGATGTGCCGCAGCCTCGACCTCACCGACCACCGGCGGGTGGTGCTCGAGATCGCGCACCAGCGGTATCCGAACACGTCGCAGATCTTCCTGGCGCTCGTGGACGCCTACGACGACTCGCCGGCGCCGGCGATGCAGGAGCGCGGCCGGCTGATGCTGGAGACGTATCTGAAGGTGGAGCGTGCCGCCGGCTCCGCCGGGCCCACGCTGGTCGCCGACCCCGGCATCCCGCTGTTCGACCACGCGGTCGGGCTGCTGTTCAACTTCTACTTCCGGGCCGGCCAGCCCGCGTGGGTGACGTCGGTCTGCGAGTCGGTGCAGCGCAGCAACTTCGCCTCGGCGACGATCGACCGGAACTACGCGCGCGCTCTGGCGGACCTCGGACGGTACGGCGACGCCGAGACCGCGTTCCGGGCGGCGATCGAGCGGTACGACGACAGCGTCACCTACCAGTTCTTCGCCGACTACCTCAACAAGCGCGAGCGCCACCAGGAGGCGTACGAGCAGGCCGAGAGCGGCGTGGCGGCCGCGCCCACGAGCGCGAACGCGCTGCTCAACCTCGCCATCGACATCCTGAACCACGGGTACGTGCGCAACGCCGCAGGCGAGATCGTGCACGTGGACGACGACCACGCGCTGCGGTCCGCGGTTCCGCTGATCGTCGCCGCGGTCAACGTCGGCGATCTGGCGGACCGGCAGAGCGCGGTCGGGTTCCTCGTCCGGCGGAACGCGATGCACGAGGCCCAGGCGATCGCCCAGGGGGTCGCGCCCCAGGGGGAGTACGACTCCTCAGCGCTCGAGCACGCGGCAGCCAACGCGCACAAACGCCGCGGGAGCGCGGCCGCCTAAGCGCTGTTGAATCGGCGGCGGTACTCGGTGGGGGACAGGCCGGTCTCGCGCCGCAGCAGCGACCGGAGGTTCGCCGCGGTGCCGAGACCGGCGCGGCGGGCGACCACGTCGATGCCCGACTCGCTGCGCTCCAGCAGGCGGCACGCCAGCGCGACGCGTTCGCTCGTGAGCCACGCCAGCGGTGTCGTGCCGAGCTCGGCCCGGAACCGCCGGTGCAGCGTCGCCGGGCTGACCGCGGCTCGTGCGGCCAGATCGGTGACAGTGAGCGGCTCGTCGAGGCGCGTCTGTGCCCAGGCGAGCAGCGGCGCCAGCGACTCGTCCGGCACCCGCGGCACCGGGCGCTCGACGAACTGGCGCTGCCCGCCGTCCCGGTGCGCGGCGAACACCAGCCGTCGGCTGACCGCGGTGGCGACCTCGGCGCCGTGGTCCCGGCGAACCACGTGCAGCCCGAGGTCAAGCGCGGCTGCGCTGCCCGCGGCGGTGAGGATGTCGCCGTCGTCCACGAACAGGACGTCGGGCTCGAGCCGGACGCGGGGAAACTTCCGGCGGAACGTGTCCGCCCACATCCAGTGCGCGGTCACCCGCCTGCCGTCCAGCAGACCGGCCTCGGCCAGCGTGAACGCACCGCTGCAGTAGCCGATCATCCGGGCACCGCGCTCGTGGGCCGCTCGGATCGCGGCCAGCACCCGGGGACTGCGCGGAGCGTGCACGTCCGGGCGGTTCGGCACGACCACGGTGTCGGCTCGCTCCAGCGCTGAGAGCGGCTCGACGCCGGTGAGCGTGAAGAAACCGTCGCGCATCCGGGTCCGCGGGGAGACCGCGCACAACCGGAAGTCGTAGAGATCGCGTCCCAGCTCGGGCCGCCGTAAGCCGAAGATCTCGATCGCGCAGCTCAGCTCGAACGGGTTGGAGTTCTCGTCGACCAGCACGACCACCCGGTGCAAGGATTCTTGCGTCATGCGCGATTCCTAGCACTGCTGCGCGGGGTCGCGGCGCCCGAGGATGGCCTCATGAGTGAACCGATCTCGCTGACCGCGGCCCTGGCATCCTTCGACGTGCTGTGGAGCCCGCGCATCGTGACGAAGGTCAACGACTACGACGTCCGAATCGCCAGGGTGGCCGGTGAGCACGTCTGGCACACCCACGACCACACCGACGAGTTCTTCCTGGTGCTCGACGGCGAGCTGCGGATCGACCTGCCCGACCGGGCCGTGACGCTGCAGCGGGGTGAGGTGTTCACGGTGCCGCGGGGCACCGCGCACAAGCCGTCGTCGCCCGACGGTGCGGCGATCCTGATGTTCGAGCCCACCGGGACGTCGACCGTCGGTGACCGGCACGACGACGTGCCCGCACACGTCGACGCGACGACCGGCCACGCGCTGGAGGCTTAGACCGCGGGGCGGGCGTTCGCGCCGTAGAACTCGCCGGGGTCGCGGGCCAGCGACGCCTTGACGTGCGCGCTCCACTCGTCGACGACGACCTCGATCGCGTCGGCCTCGATCCCGTCGAGCGCGGCCCGCACCACCTCGGCCGGGGCCACCTTCGGGCCGGCGTAGTCGGCCATCATGTCGGTGTCGGCGGCACCGAGGTGGAGGCCGGTGACGAGCGTCCCGCGCGGCGCCAGCTCCAGCCGGACGCCGTTGGTCAGGTTCCAGCTGGCCGCCTTCGCCGCTCCGTAGGCCCCGGCGCCGGGGTAGGAGAACCAGGACAGCGCGGACAGGACGTTGAGGATCGCCCCGCCGCCGTTGCGCTCCAGCACCGGCGCGAACGCGCGGACCATGCCGAGCGTCCCCCAGAAGTGGGTGTCGATCTCCCGGCGGATGTCCGCGAGGTCGCCGCGCACGAGGTCCGCGCCGGTGGAGACGCCGGCGTTGTTCACCAGCAGCGTGACGTCGGACGCGACGGCCGCCGCTGCCTCGATCGACGCCGGGTCGGTGACGTCGATCCGCAGCGTCTCGACGCCGGGCAGGTCGATCCGCTCGGGTGTCCGCGCCGTCGCGTAGACCTTCGACGCACCGCGCTCGAGCAGGTCCTGGGCGAAGCGACGGCCGAGTCCACGGTTGGCGCCGGTGACGAGCGCGACGGAGCCGGAGATTTTCATGATTCCTCCTGATGACTACCTTGTTCTCCGGTTACCGTAAAACCTGACGTTGACGTCAGAGGCAAGTGTTGTGCGCGGGATCACGAGGAGCGTGTGGTGCGGATCGGCGAGCTCGCAACGAAAGCGGGCGTCAGCGTCCGGGCGTTGCGGTATTACGAGGAGCAGGACCTGCTGGCATCCGAGCGAACGCCAAGCGGCCAGCGCCGGTACGCCGACTCTGCGGTCGACCGGGTGCGGTTCATCCAGCAGCTCTACGCCGCCGGACTGTCCAGCAAGTCGGTCCTCGAGATCCTGCCGTGCGTCCATACGGGCGACGTCACACCGGAGTTGCTCGACCGGCTCACCGGCGAGCGGGATCGCATCGACCGTCAGATCACCGAGCTGATCGCCACCCGCGACCGGCTCGACGGCGTGATCGGCTCCGCCATCGCGTTCCGCGACGGCGGAGCGTGCGCGCACTGACCGCCGCGCATTCGGAGCCCGCTGCCGGGCGATCAGCCGTCCTCGCCCGGCGTCGACCAGACGTCGGGGGGCCGGGCGCCCCGGCGTCGACCAGACGTCGGGGGCGGCGGCCTGGCCCGGGCCGGGCGTCGGCCGGCGTCAGAACAGCGCGAGTTGATCCGGGGAGGGTTCGCGGCGGGCGCGCAGGCTGCGCGGGTACTTCGGTGGTTCGGCCTCCGGTTCGGGAGGCGGCGTCCGGCCGGTGAGCGCCCAGAGCGACGGGCCGAGGATGATCCCGCGCCCGGCCAGCGTCTGACGCATCGTCGCGTACGAGATCGGCAGGCGGGCGGCGTCCAGCGCGGGGAGCTCGAGGTCCGGACGCATCCGCATCAGCCGGCGGTTCACCGCGACCCGCTCCCGGGCCTCCGCGGTCCCGAGGTTCCGCGCAGCCACGTCACCGACCACCGCGCGCACGTCCGCGGAGTGACCACCGTCCAGGGCCTCCCACGCCGCCTCCACGCTGCCGAACGCGCCGAGCAGCCGGGCGGCCAGGATCGTGCCGAACCCCCGCACTCCTGGCAAGTTGTCGGACGGATCGCCACGGAGCGCAGCCAGATCCCGGTAGAGCGTCGGCGGCACACCGTAGAGGTCCTGCAGCGTCGACGGGGTGACCAGAACGGCCTCGTCGAGACCCCCGTTGCGCAGCCGCAACACCGAGGTCGCCTCATCGATCAGCGAGAACGCGTCCCGATCGCTGGTCACCAGCACCGACCGCCATCCGCCCGCACGAGCCGACGCCGCGGCGCTCGCCAGGACGTCGTCCGCCTCATAACTGGGGGGAACAACGGTGCAGAGGCCGGTCGCCCGGAGCAGATCCGGCGCAGCCGCGATCTGCTCCGACAGGTCAGCGGCCTTCTCCGGCCGATGCGCTTTGTACAAGGGGTAGTCGACCTGACGCGCAGAGTGCTCCGGACAGTCGAAACCGACCACGACCGCGTCCGGCCGGAGCTTCGCCGACGCCCGGGCGACGTACCCGACGAGGCCCTTCAGCGCCCAGACCGGCCGGTCGTCACCATCGAGCAGTTTCCCCGTCGCCGCAGCGTGGTACGCGCGGTGCAGCAGGCTGTTGCCGTCGAGGACGAGCAACAGGGGCGGGGAAGACACGGAGCAAGCGTAACCGTGCCGTTGCCCCTCGCCTCCACACTGGAGTGCCGGTGACCCCGGGAGGAGGCCGATGACCCTGCGGGCGGTGCGTCGGGCGATCACCGCCGGGTTCCTTGCGCTGGTCATCCTGTTCGGTGGGCTGGTCAGCGGCGAGCGGCTGGAGCCGGGCCCACCGCCCGGCCTGGACACGGCGCAGCTCAGCTGGCAGGACGAGCGGCTGGCGCGGGACCTCCTGCGGGCGGTCGGTGATCGCAGCTTCGTCGACCTCGTCGACGTGCGCTTCCTCGGTCTGCCGCTGCCGCCGGTCCTCGGACTGGTCCCGAACGTCGATACGACGGTCATCGAGCTGGACGCTCTCGGTCGGCCACTGGCGGCGGCAACCGTGCTGCTCAGCGCGCGCTACCGCGAGGGCCTGGTGATCCCGCTGGACGAGAACCTGAGTACCGACGAGGTCCGCTGGCGCCGCTGGGACGACGCCGCGTGGAGCGACAACGCGGGTCAGGGCACCGTCGACGTCGTGCCCGGCCGGGAACGCGCGCCGGTCGACTTCATGGCGCCCTACCCGGCCTCGGTGTTCAAACTGATGGTGGCGTTCGGGGTGTTACGGCTGGCCGATCGCGGCGCGATCGACCTCGACGAGCCGTACGCCTACGCGCCGGTGGGCGAGCCGAGCGCGATCTGCAAGGGTCCGCGGACGGCGACGGTCCGGAGCTTTCTCGACGCGATGATCACGGTCTCGTCGAACCCGGCGGCGTGCGCGATGGTGAAACTGCTGCACGACCGGGACGCGATCGGCGAGCTGAACCAGTTCTTCGCGAACATCGGCCTGGCGACGCTCCAGTTACGCGACACCGATCCGCGGACCGGCGGTAACTGGACCAACGCGATCACGATGACCTCGATCGACACCGCCAAGCTGCTCCTGCTGCTTCGGGGCGCGCCCGGCGTGCTCTGGCGGGCTCCGGACGGGGCGCCGGTCACCCGGGACGTGCTGAGCCCTTCGTCGAGCACGATCCTGCTCTCGGCACTGGGCGCGCAGGGCCTCAACCAGGTGCTCTCGACCACGAACTGGTGCGGTCGGCCGTATCCGGCCCAGGGCATCCCGCAGACGACGCCGGCGCGGTGGATGGACCCGCAGGACGGAACCGTGCGGTTGCCCGAACACCACTACGGACGCGACGTGCGGCCGTGTAACAACGCCGCCGAGGTCACGTTCGCACACAAGACCGGTCTCGCCGAGACGTCCGGGGGTGATGCCGGGATCGTGTCGTCGCTGCCGGGTAAACCGTGGCGGTCGTACATCGTGGTCGTTCAGTCGAACCTCGGTAGCCGGTTCGTGGACCCGGCTCGCCCGGAGGACCCACCCGGTGTCGACCCGGTGGAGTACTCGGAGAAGTTCGCCGAGCTCGGGCGGGCCGTCGACGACCTGGTGACCGCTCATCGCAACCCGCCTGCCGGCCGCCGTCCCGGCGTCTGATGTGCGCCCGGGTCACTGTCCGTCGCTTCTTGGTGGACGCCGCGCTGGGCGCCATTTCGGGCAGTGACCTCCTGGTGGGCGCCGTGACCAGCGGAGACACCGGTTGACGACCTGAGCGTCCCGGCCTGTGGTCACCGCCACCGTTAATCGGTTTGCACTGCGGCGGTTGTGTCGCGTAAGTTTCACAAGGCCCGCAGGGGAGACGGACAGACACCGGACGCGCAAGCGGCTGGTTGGCCGGCCCGCGGGAGAGCAGCAAACCCGACCGGTGCAAACCGGGAAGTGATGCTGCGCCGGGCGAAGCGGCCGGATTTGGCGCCGCGAGAACGACCGGATACGGTAGTAACGCAAGGCGCCGAACGGATTCAGTTCGCTGAATTAGGGCGGCGGTAAGGCTCCGATAAGGAAACAGAGCGAATTTGGTTCTGAAGAACGAGTCGGGTAAGCTGGAAAAGCCTCAACGAAGTCCTAGCGGGCGGGTTTGATGCGCGTGTGTTGTTTGAGAACTCAACAGTGTGTTCAAAAGTTAGTGCCAAGTGTTTTACCC
>NZ_FRCS01000038.1 GCF_900143005.1 Cryptosporangium aurantiacum | reverse complement strand
GCGTTGGCGGGGCCGAGTGTCGTGGCGCCGGATCGGAGTAGTGCTCCGGTGAGCAGTGCCCAGGTGCAGAGGGCGAACGTCGAGCCGGCCAGCCATCCGGTGGTGCCGAGCCCGACGCTCGCGGCGAGACCACCGAGCACGGCGGCCTGCAGCAGGACCCCCGCGGCCGGACCGCAAACCGGACTCGCCGTGCTGACTCGAGCATCCAACGTCACTGACTCACCCGTTTCGCCCAGGCGCGACGTTGTGTCGCGCGCCGGGAACACGGGAAGAAGGCTGGGAGGGTTCAGCGGGGCCGGGCAACGATGCTGCGGGTTATCGTTCGGCGTGACCCTCAACAGCGCCAGAATCTCCTCCCTCAAGGCCGACCCGGCGGCGGCGCCGATCCACGGATCGCTGGACTTCTACTACGGAAACGCCGAGCACGACGCAGCGTTGGACGCCTTTTACGCGCAGTTCGTGCGGCCGGGAGACCTGGTCTTCGACGTGGGCGCGCACGTCGGTGACCACACGGGGAGTTTCCGCCGGCTCGGGGCCCGGGTCGTCGCAGTGGAGCCGCAACCGCTGTGCAGCCGCGCGATCCGGACGATCTACGCCGACGACGCCGACGTGGTCGTCGTCGAGGCCGCGTGCGGTGCGTCCGAGTCGACGGTCACGTTCTATGTGAACTCGGCGAACCCGACGGTGTCCACGGTCTCCAAGGACTTCGTGGAGGCCGCCGACGGAGCCGGTGGCTGGGAAGGCCAGGTCTGGGACACCGAGATCCACGTGCCGACCGTCACCCTCGACAGCCTGATCGGGCAGTACGGCACGCCCGCGTTCACCAAGATCGACGTCGAGGGCTTCGAGGACGCGGTGCTGGCCGGGCTGAGCACCACGTTGCCTGCGCTGTCGTTCGAGTTCACGACGATCGAGCGTGCGGTGGCGCGACGCGCGCTGGACCGGGCCGCGGCCCTGGGGTTCGAGCGCTTCAACCTCTCCCTGGGTGGCAGCATGACACTCGACTTCGACGCGTGGGCGTCGGCGGAGACGATGGCCGCCCACCTCGCAGCGCTGCCCCACGAGGCCAACTCCGGCGACGTCTACTGCCTGCCGTAACGGTCAGGGAACCGCTCCGGACGCCGTCGTCACCCCTAACGCCACGCCGTACGCGCAGCCCACCAACCCGAGCATCGTCGTCGCCTGCCGCCGCAGGCTCTGCCGGAACCGTGGGATCTCGTCCGGCAGCGCGAACACGCGCGCCGGCCAGTGCCGCCAGGACACGTTCGCGAAGATCGCCGCCGCGACGAGGTACAGGCCGACTGCGACCGCGTAACCGATCGTGACCGACCCGTCGGCGAGCAGGGCCACCGCGCTGCCGCTCACGATCACGCCGCCGATCAGGCCGACGACCCGCCACCGGTTGCCCTGTGCGAGCGTCGTGACGAGCTCCTCGCGGCGAACCAGATCGTCGATCGCCCGGTCGAGAGCGGGCTGCACCACCCGCAGGCTGTAGGCCATCGACCCCAGCCACACCGCGGCGATCCCCAGGTGGATCATCGCGAAGCCCCACGTGAGCACCGCCATCACGCAGGCACCTCCCAGAGCGCTCCGTACCCGATCTCGCTGTGCGGTCGAGTAGACCACCGACCGCCGACAATTCCGTACCGGGGCCATTGTGGATCCCGGCGCCCAGCGCCGGTGACCCGCTACTCCATGCCGCGTTTGCCCGGTGTCCAGTGGGCGGAGACCCGCACCGACCGCCGTGGCCAGCCGCGTTCCTCCCGCAGGTACCGCCGGATCGCCAGGCACGCCTGCTGCTCCCCGGCGAGGTAGGCGACTCCCGGTTCGTCCGGCAGCTGCAGGTCGCGGACGGCGTCCGCCAGACCTCGATCGTCCCGATCGATCCACGGCAGGTCCGCGCCGAGCGCGGGTATCCGTCCTGCCCTCCCGGCCGCCTCCAACATGCCGTGGACGACGTCCGCGGGCGACAGTGCGGCTCGCATCGCCAGGAGCGGCACCGCGCCGGACTCGTCACCGGCGAACAGGTGCCAAGGGGCGGCGGGATCCACCCGGAACACACCGCGCGGCCCGGTCAGCAGCACTGTGGACCCAGGTTCCGCGGACGCCATCCAGGTGCCGCCGGGGCCGTCCGGGCGGCCGGTGCCGTCGAGGCCGCGGAGCACCAGTTCGGATCGCTCGGGGGTGTGCGTCCAGATCGAATAGGTGCGGAGCACGTCGAAGCTGAGCCGTCCCAGCGCCAGCCGGACGTTCTGCCCCGGAGTGGTCGTCCACCGGCCGAACTCCGGTGCGGTCAGCGTCACCTCGTGCATCGCGTCGCTGACCAGCACGTTGTCGACGACCTGCGCTGCGGTCAGCAGGCCGCTGCCGACCGCGACCCGTCCGAGAACATCGGCGGCGCTCATCGGCGCCGCCTCGCGAGAAGGTTGCCCATGCGCAGACGATCGGCCCTAATGTGCACATGAAGTCAAGCCCCGCATTGACGATCGGCCAGGTTGCTGCCCGGTACGGGGTGGCGCCGCACGTGCTGCGGCACTGGGAGGACGCCGGCCTGCTCAGCCCGTCCCGGGAGAACGGGCAGCGTCGGTACTCCGAAGTCGACGTTCTCCAGGTCCGGCTGACCCGCATCGGGCGCGAACTGGGGCTCGGGCTGGGCGAGATCCGCGAGTTGTTCACGGTGCACGACACCGGCGACCGGGCGGAAGCGCTGGTCCGGCAGCGGGCGGTCGTCGAGAAGCGAATCGCTCAGGCGCGGCGTCGGCTGGAGCTCATCGAAGGCGCTCTGCTGTGCCCGCACCCGGACTACCGCACCTGCCCCGAGCTGGCCGCGATGCTCGAAGACTGGGATGACGAGGGAGAGTATGTCCGTTCAACTCCCTAACGGGTAGTTGCGCCCCTATGTAGAATCCCGAGTATGGGAGAATTCAGAGTGACCGTCGCGGTCGCCGCCGTGCTCGCCGGCTTCCTCGATGACCCTGCTGCTGACCGCTACGGCCTCGAGCTGATGGAGCGGTCCGGGCTGCCGAGCGGCACGTTGTATCCGATCCTCACCCGGCTGCAGCGCGCGGGCTGGGCCGAGACGCACTGGGAGGAGATCGATCCGATCGAAGCCGGCCGCCCGGCCCGGCGGTACTACCGTCTGACCGCCGACGGCGTCGAGCGGGCCCGGCACGCCCTCGCCGTCCTGCACGCGCGAACCGGCTCGTCGCCCCGCACCCAGTTACGGCCGGGCACGGCGTCGAGGCTCGCCGACCGGTTCGCCCGATGGATCCCGGGCGGCATGCCCGGCGCGGCCCGCGCGGCCGGCGCCCCCGGACCGCTCGGCGCCCCGACGGGGGTGGCCTGGTGAGCGGGGGCCTGCCCGCACCAGTCGCCGCGATCGCCGGGGCGCTGCTGCGATCGGCCGCGCGTCGCTGGCCGGACGAGGAACGCGCGGACGCCCACCGCGAGTGGGAGGCCGAGCTGCACGCGATCGAGGGGAGCCGGCTCCGGCGGTCGGCGCGGGCGCTGCGGTACGCCGCGAGCCTGGCCGTGGCGTCGCCGCCGCAGGCGCCGCAGCGCGACGGAGTTCGTCCGCGGGCCGGGAGCGGACGGGTGACGGTGCTCGCCGCGGTGGGGGGCCCGATAGTCGTCTGCTTCGGCGTTCTGGTCGTGATCGGAGCGTTCGAGCGGCTCGTCCCGGTCGTTTACCGGCTGTCGTTCGGCTGGATCGCGATCGCGATCGTCCTGACGCTGATCCCGATCGGCGTCGCGGTGGCTGCCTGGAAGTTCGGCGGGCTGGTCGGACGCCGGCTCGGGACGACGTCGTCGTGGGTGCGGATCGTGCTGATGGCGGTCGGCCTGGTGTTGCTCGTGCCGCCGATCGGCGCGGCCAACTACGCGAGCCTGATGTTCACCGAGGACTCCCTGCGTGCGCTCGTGGCCGCGGCGGTGCTCGTCGTCGGAGTCGCGGCCACGTCGGGTCTCGCCCGTCGTTCGCGGCCGGCGGCGATCGTGGCGGTGCTGGTCATCGCCGACATCGCGGTCGCGCTGGTCGGGCTGGTGGACGTAGCGGTGACCGATCTGTCGCCCGCCTCGAGCCCGCTGTGGTTCCCGCAGGTCGTGTTCTGGCCGTGGGAGGGCCCGCTGCCGGAGTCGATGCTGCTCCTCAGCAACTCGAGCCAGTGGTTGGGTAGCTTGCTGCCCACCGCGGCGTTCGCGGTGGCCGGCTACGGCGTCGCGATGACCCGCGCGGCCGGGCGGGAGGCCGCCGTGCCGGTAGCTGTCCCGGCCTGACCGGCCGGAGCGCCGGGGCGCGGCTCGCGCGCCCCGGCACAGCGCGCGAGCCGCGGCCCGGCGTCCCCGCGGTGGCGTCAATCGAACTGGAAAACGACGGGGAAGAGCAGCACGACCGCCCACGCCCACACCGCGTACACCGCCACGTACCCGGTCTGCCAGCGTTCCAGGCGCGCGAACGGCATCCGGCCGCGGATGAACCCGAGGAACAACCACGCCGACCACGCCAGGTTCGCCAGCAGGATCAGGTTCTCGCCCAGCGCCGCGGACTTGTTCGGGGTGAAGCCCCACTCGGTGATCCGGCCGGTGATCGCGAGCAGCACGACGACGTCGATGATCAACGCGCTGACGACGAGCCCGAGCTGCAGGCGGTCGAACAGGCCCGGCCGGGCCGTGAGGTCGCGCGCGGACAGCGAGTACAGCAACAACCCCAGCACGACGACGAGCAGCAGGTCGAACAGGATCAGGACGTCACGGTCGACGTCGATCCCGTTCTGGGTCACGACCAGCGCGACCAGGAACGCCAGCAGCGTCACCGCGAACAGCGGCGTGAAGAGCCGCGCCACCACCGGCGCCATGTTCTCGATGACGCTCTTCTTGGCCTCCACCAACCATGCCGCCACGACCAGCGCCGCCACCCCACCGCACGGCAGCAGCCAGGCGCTGATGAACTCCTCGGGGTCGATCCCGATCGCGTTGAACGTGCCGGCGGTGAACGCGGTGAGCACACCGCCGCCCAGCGCGAGCAGCACCAGGTAGATCAGCCACTCGCCGCTGAACCGGATGAAGTCCATCCGCCGCCGGCCCGACCGCCAGTCACCGCCGACATAGGCGACGCCGACCACCAGCCACAGCGCCAGCGGCAGATGGATCGCGGTCAGCACCAGCGACTGCGAATCCTCGTCCATCGGATACACGTTCGCGCCGACCGCACCCAGGACGAACAGCCCCGCGACGGCACCGATGGTTCGCGCGCTCGCCCGGCGCTGCCACAGGAAGTACGCCGCCATCGCCGGAAGCGCGAACAGGCTGAAGTTCCGGAGCCAGAACTCCTCGTTGTCGCCCAGGCCGAACAGGGCCGGGATCTTGATGCCGACCGCCGCCGCGCCCGCGCAGATCACCATCGCGATCAGCTCGCGGCGGGGGCGGTCTGCCGTGGCCGGGTCTGGTTCGCCGGGCAGCACCAGCTGCTTCCACAGCCGCTCCGAGTGCTCGCGGGCGAACTCCCGGGACAGCTCGTCGAGGCTACCCATGCGCTTGACCGCGATCAGGAACGCCTCGTCGGCGTGGAGCCCCGATTCGGTCAGCTCGGTGATCCGGTTACGAAGGTGGTCTTCCAGCTCGTCGGCGTCGGCACGGGCCAGTTCCTGGCGCCGGTCCATGTAGCTCCGCCACGCGGCGATCTGGCTCTCCAAGCCTTCTTGGCTGTCCACGGTCATAGCCCCGCTCCGAAGGCCGGCGCACCCGGGGACTGGGCGTTGCTCCAGACGCCGCGCAGCGCGTCGACGACGGCAGCCCACTGCCGACGCTGTTCGACGAGCTCCGCCCGGCCCTGCTCGGTGATGCGGTAGTACTTCCGGCGGCGTCCGCCGGACGGTGTTTCCCAGAACGACTCGACGTGCCCGAGCCGCTCCAGGCGGTGGAGCAGCGGGTACAGCAAACCGTCGGTCCACTCCAGCTGCCCGCCGGACAGCTCGTTGACCTGCTTGAGGATCGCGTAGCCGTAGCTCTCACCCTCGGCCAGGATCCCCAGCACGAGCGGCGTCGCCGAGGCCGCGACGAGATCTTTGGTGATGTGCATTAGGCCGCCTAACCCTAGAACTGCGATGCATAGTAGTTCTAGGTATAGCGACTATGGCAAGCCTTACAGGCCGAGGCGGGCCAGGCGCTCGTCGTACTGGATCTCGATGTCGGTGAGGTCCGCGTCGACGCTCCAGAGCGCCTCCAGCGATTCCTTCGTCTCCGCGTCGAGCGCCGCGTAACCCTCGCGCCAGCGCTCCGCGCCGTCGGTCCAGTACCCGACGGTCTTGAACGCGGTCGACGGCAGGCCCAGCTCCTTGCGCAGGTACTTCCGGACGCCGCGCATCTCGCGGGTCTCGCCGGCCACCCAGATGTAGCCGACGCCGTCCGGCCGCGGCAGCGACCGTACGCACTGTTCGAGCCGGCTCGGAGCGTGCCCGTTGCCGCCGTGGATCCAGGTGACCTCGACGTCCGGCCCGGCGGCCAGCTCGATCTGGTGCTCCGCGTCCGGCACCTCGAGCACCACCCGCGTCCGGACACCCGCCGGAACGTTCTCGATCAGCCGGGCGGCGGCGGGCAGCGCGGCGAAGTCGGCGATCAGGAACTGCCAGGCCAGGCCCTCCGGCGGGTCGTACATGCCGTCGGGGGTGTTCAGGCCGACCAGGTCGCCGGGCGTCGCCTTCCGGGCCCACTCCGCCGCGACCCCGCCGTCGTGGATGACGAAGTCGATCGTGACCTCGCCGCTCGTCGCGTCGAAGTCCCGCACCGTGTAGGTGCGCATCGTGGCCAGGTCGATCGACCCGTAGTCCAGGCAGTTGTCGGTCACCGTCGGTAGGATCGGCTCCCGCGAGTCGGCGGTGGGGAAGATCAGCCGCAGGTACTCGTCGCCGACGCCGGTGGTGGCGTAACCCTCCAGCCCGGTACCGCCGAGCACGATACGACGCAGGGCCGGGGTGAGGTCTTCGGTGCGGACGACTTCACCAGTCCACACCCGCATGGGCAAGCTCATGGGACGACAGCTCCTCGGGCCGCGGGCACGGTGCACAGCGGTTCCGAACGCATCGGGACCGCCTGATTAGGTTAGGCTAACCATTCGAACCGCGGCTACGGGGTCGACGGAACATCCTCGCGCACCGGCACCCCGCGCCAGCTCAGGAACGCGAGCATCGCGGCGCCCAGGACGAGTGCGATGTCGGCGACGTTCCCGACGAACAGCCCGTTGTAGTCGATGAAATCCACGACGTGCCCGCGGGCGAAACCCGGCTCGCGGAACAGGCGGTCGCCCAGGTGCGAGACGGCGCCACCCAGCACGGCGCCCAGCGTCAACGCCCAGGCCGGCGACGTCACGCGGCGGCCGTAATACAGGATGCCGGCCACGGCCGCCGCGGCCGCCAGCGTGAAGACCCAGGTCACGGACTCGCCGATGGAGAACGCGGCGCCACTGTTGTAAACCAGGCGAAAGTCGATCAGCGGCGGCAGCACCGTGATCTCGCGACCGTCGGTGAGCGCCCGGACCGCCCAGAACTTGGACGCCTGGTCGGCGACGAGCACCAACACGGCCATCACGAGGAAGCGCCCGTACTTACCGCTGTTCACGGCCCCGACGATACGGTGCCGCCGCCGGTAGCCCGAACGGCCAGGAGGTCGCACGATGAGCGACACCGAGAGCGCAGCATTCAACACCTTCGAGGCGGCCGGCTGGCAGCAGCGGTCGCAGGCGTACGACCGGTTCTTCGCCGGTATCACCGGCCGGCTCGCCGACCCGCTGCTGGACGCGGCCGGCATCGTGCCCGGCACCAAGGTCCTGGACGTCGCCACCGGCCCCGGGTACGTCGCCGCGGCGGCGTTACGGCGGGGCGCCGACGTGGTCGCGGTCGACATAGCACCGGCGATGGTGGCGCTGGCCCGTCGTCGATCGCGCGGTCTGGACGTGCGGGTCGGCGACGCGGAGTCACTGCCGTTCGGCGATGGATCATTCGGCGCGGTCCTGAGCGGCTTCGGGCTCATGCATCTTGGTGATCCCGAGCGGGCCGTGGCGGACTTCGCGCGGGTGACCGCCCGGAACGGCCGGGTGGCGGTCAGCGTCTGGGACCGCCCCGACCGCGGCCGGCTGGCCGGCCTGTTCGCGGACGCGGTCGCCGAGGCCGGCGCCGCGCCACCGGACGAGGTGCCGCCCGGTCCGGCGTTCTTCCGCTTCGCGGATTCCGCGGCACTCGAACGGCTCCTGCGCGGTGCGGGCCTGGCCGACCCGCGGGTCGAGGTCGTCTCGTTCGCGCACCGCGTCGGTTCTGCCGCCGAATTGTGGGACGCCATGCTGGCGGCCACCGTCCGTACCTCCGCGACGATCACCGGGCAGACGCCGGAGACCCGCCGCCGGATCCGGTCGGCGTACGAGCGCCTGGCCGCCGCCTACGCGGATGCCGATGGGCTCGCCGTCCCCGTCTCGGTACTCATCGGTTCCGCACAAAAACTCTAAAAACTCTCGATTAGGGGAATCATGGAACTAAATCCATGAAACACCTATTTGGGAGATTGGGATGCGGAGGTCCGCGGACGCCTGCAAACGGTGGGGAGCGATCGCACTGATACTCGGTGCCATGGTCGCTCCCGCACTCCCCTCACACGCGGCCGCCGCTGCGGCGGGACGAACGTTCTATCTCAGCGCCACCGGCAGCGACGCCGCCGACGGCCGCGCGACGACGACGGCCTGGCGGACGCTCTCCAGGGCGAATCGCGAGACGCTCGGTCCCGGTGATCGGCTCTTGCTCCAGGGCGGCGCTCGATTCACCGGTCCGCTGGTGATCAGCGCCTCCGGAACCGCCGAGCAGCCGCTGGTCGTCGGGTCGTACGGCACCGGGCGCGCGATCGTCGCGGGCAACGGCGACTCCGGGATCTTCGTCTGGAACGCCGGTGGCATCGTGATCCAGGACCTGACCGTGATCGGGGACGCCGGGGCGTACACGCGGGTCGGTGGGATCTCGATCTACCTCGACAAGGCCCGGACCACCCGGGTGCCGTACCTCCGCATCGCCCGGGTTGAGGTGAGCGGCTTCAAGAACGGCATCGACATCGGCACGATGGTGAGCGGCGCCGGATTCCAGGACGTCCTCATCGAATCCGTGCTCGCACACGACAACCGGGACACCGGCGTCCTCGTCTACGGACCGCCGTTCGGCCCGGCCGGCGGCGCGTACGCGCACGCCGACGTCCGGGTGCGCAGCGTCAACGCGTACCGCAACCTCGGCGACCCGCAGAACCTTACCGCGAACACCGGCAGCGGGATCGTGCTCGGCAGCGTCGACGGCGGGGTCATCGCGGATTCGACCGCGTACGAGAACGGCTCCCAGTGCCGCGCGCCCGAGGGACCGTACGGAATCTGGGCGTACGACTCCCGCCGCATCACGATCGAGCGGAACATCGCCTATCGGAACCGCACCGGTGCGTCCATCGACGGGGGCGGCTTCGACCTGGACCAGAACGTCGGATCCTCGGTGCTCCAGCACAACCTGTCGTACTCCAACGACGGGCCGGGAATCATGGTCTACACCGGTCGCGCCAACGATCTGAACACCGGCAACACCGTCCGGTTCAACATCAGCGTCGACGACGCGCGCGGCGCCGGTGACTACGGCGCGATGACGATCGCCGGCCGGATCAGCGACGCCGCGATCTACCACAACACGATCGTCTCGACCCGGCATCCGGTTCTCCAGCTGGCGACCGGGCCACGCCGCACGGTGATCGCCAACAACGTCTTCGTGGCGCTGGGCGCCGTGCCGGTGGTCAAGGCCAACGGCCTGACCACCGGCGAAACACGCCTGACCGGCAACACCTACTACGGCAGGGTCTCCGGTCCGCTGCTGCTCTGGGGCACCGGGGCGTACACCTCGGTCGCGGTCTGGCGCACTGCCACCGGCCAGGAGGCCGACGGCGCCGGGTTCGACGGCGACCCGCGGCTCCAGGACGTCACAGCGGTGCCGACGGTCACCGTTCCGGCGCAGCGCAGCGCGGTCACGCAGTACACGCTCCGGTCCGACTCACCGCTGGCCGCCGCCCGCACGACGTCCACGTTCACGCTCCCGTCCGGGATCGCGGACTACTTCGGCGCGACGCTGGGCGTGACCAGGTCGGCCTGGGCGGGCGCCTCCCAGCCAGGGCCGCTCGCCGTGGCGGCCCCGGCGTAGCCGGACGGGTTGAGCCGCTGGAACTGCCACGCGTCGCGGCACATCGTGGCCAGATCGCGGGTGGCGCGCCAGCCCCACGCCGCACGGACCGCACGCGGGTCGGCGACGAGCCGAGCGACGTCGCCGGCCCGGCGGCCCACGATCCGCACCGGGATCGGCACGTCACAGGTCTCTTCGAACGCGCGCACGAGCTGGAGGACCGACGTGCCGACACCGGTGCCGAGGTTGAAGACCTCGAAGTCCGCACCGACGTGCCGCAGCGCCGCGCGGTGGCCGTCAGCGACGTCCAGCACGTGGATGTAGTCCCGCACGCAGGTGCCGTCCTCGGTCGGGTAGTCGTCGCCGAACACCTGCAGCTCGGGGCGGCGTCCGACGGCGACCTGGAGCAGGAACGGCATCACGTTGTTCGGCACGCCGGTCGGGTCCTCGCCGAGCAGCCCGGTGGGGTGCGCGCCGATCGGGTTGAAGTACCGCAGCGCGACGGCGGTCAGCTCGGGGTACCGGCGGCAGGCGTCCGCGATGAGGTTTTCGCAGAACCACTTCGAGCGGGCATACGGGTTGGTCGGCGAAGCCGGCTCGGCTTCGCCGAGCGGCGTCCGGTCGGTCTGCCCGTAGATCGAGCACGACGACGAAAAAACCAGGCGGTGGACGTCGTTCCGCAGCATCGTGCGGAGCAACACCGTCGTCGCGCCGACGTTGACGTCGTAGTACTCCAGCGGGATGTCGACGGACTCGCCGACGGCCTTCTTCGCGGCGAAGTGGATCACCGCGTCGATGCGGTGCCGATCGAAGACCGTGCCGAGCAGGTCGGCGTTCCGGACGTCGCCCCGGTAGTACGCGGTGAGCGGCCGTCCGGCGATCGCCGCCACTCGTTCGAGAGCGAGCGGTGAGCTGTTCGAGTGGTCGTCCACGACGACGACGTCATCACCGTGCCGCAGCAGTTCGACGCAGGTATGGCTGCCGATGAAGCCGCCACCACCGGTGACCAGGACTGTTCGGGTCATGAATTTTCCTCGGTGTATTCGACCGGGCCCGGTCCCGGCGGTCGGTCAGAGCAGGAGCATGCGCAAATGGACGTAGGGATAACTGGCGATCGCGACGCCCAGCGGGATGGTCAGTAACACCGCGAGCACGAACGGGACCCGCGCCGTGCGCTCGAGCGCGTAGCGGAGGTTCGTCCCGGTGGCAGTGGCGGCTTCTCGCGCGTGCAGCAGCGGCACGCTGAGGCTGACGATCGTGTACGTCGCCGCGGCGAGCAGGCAGAGCAGCAGGTAACCCCAGGACGGCGTGCGGGTCACGTACTCACCGGCCAGCGCGAACGTCGACATCGTCAGGCTCAGGAACAGGTACGGATAGATCACGGCGGTGGGGAGGCTCTGGAATCCGTCGGCGCCCTTCGGGGTGACGCGGAAGTCGATCGGTGTGGGCCGGATCCGCTGCACGACCGCGGCGACCACCCCGCGCAGGATGAGCGGCCAGCGGGTGAGCATGTAGAGCCACTCCTCCCAGCTCAGCAGCGGCGCCGTGTTCGGACGACGGACACCGGCCCACCGCAGGACGAGCCCCATCCCCAGCGCCCAGCAGTTGACCGCGCCCCAGCGGACGAGGAACTCCAGGTAGGGCACGTTGACCCACTGGAGACCGGTGACCACCGCGATCGGTGCGAGGCAGAGTCCGCCGGCGATCGTGAACGTGAGGATCGGGTAGTACAGCAGCGCGTGCAGGAACCGGATCCGCAACGACCAGGGCATCCGCCGGAGGTGGGCGGTCATGCCCAGCAGCACCACCGTGAGGCTGCGCGACCACTGGAATTCCTGGGTGAGCATCGCGGCGAACGTGGGCGGCCCTTCGCCGTGGGCCTCGGCGTCCAGGGCGAACGCGCCTTGCCAGCC
>NZ_FRCS01000037.1 GCF_900143005.1 Cryptosporangium aurantiacum | reverse complement strand
CACCCCGCGCACCCCGCGCACCCCGCGCACCCCGCGCACCCCGCGCACCCCGCGCACCCCGCGCACCCCGCGCACCCCGCGCACCCCGCGCACCCCGCGCACCCACGACGTGTACCAGCCCGCCGACACACGGCGAGGCGCCGCGAGGCCGGAGCCCGCGGCGCCTCGCCGTGCGCAGTGCTCAGCGCGCCCCGGCGCCCGCCGGCAGGTAGCGCGCGAGGAACGCGCTCACGGCGGCGTCCACCTCGACCGCCTGCGGAAGCTGAGGTGCGGCCTCGAGGCCGGGCTCCAGCGCCAGCGGGTGCGCCAGCCCCGGGATCGTCGTCAGCGTGACCGCGGCCGGGTCGGCGTACCGCTCCTGGAGCGCGTCGCGCAGCGCAGCGGCGTCCGCCAGGAACGTCGGGTGATCCTCCTCGCCGCTGACGATCAGCACCGCGGCCTGCGGACGGCGGGCCGCGATCTCGTCGGCGCGCGCGACGGAATCAAGCCGGGCGGCGAGCTGCCGCGACTCGTCCGACCAGGCGTACTTGATGCCGAACGCCTGCTCGACCAACTCGACGACCGCAGTGGCCCGGACCGCCGCGTTGATCGCTGCGACCGCCGCGACCGGCCGCTTCGACTCGGTGAGCGCCAGCAGCGCGGCGCCGCCGCCCGCCGAGCCGCCGACGAGCGAGAGCGGCGCATCGACGAGCGCGGTCGGGGGCAGCTGCTCGCGGAGCGCGTCGAGCACCGCGGGCAGCTCGGCCGCGGCCTGGGTGATCGCGTAGCCGTGGACCTTGAGCAGCGAGTCCTCGTGCATCAGCGCCATGATTTCCTCGAACCCCCCGGCCGGGGTGCGGGTGCTCATCAGCGGCAGCCCGAGGTACACCCGCCAGGCCGGGACCCCGTTCAGCGGCAGCGCAGCCGCCATCGCGACCTCGGTGCGTGGCGCGTCCATCAGGTGCCAGACGACGACCAACGGAGCCGGGCCACCGTCGGCGGGCGGCAGTGCCAGGAACGGCACACCGGCGGCAACCCCACGAATCGGCTCCATCAACGTCCTCCTCAACTCGACTTCCAAGACGAGGAAGACACTACTGACCAGGTATGACACTTCCGTCGCGGTTGCGCCCACAGCGGATCCGCTCAGAGCGGATCCGCTCAGAGCAGACCAGCGCACCGCCTACTTGATGGCTCCGCGCGTAACCCCGGAGATCACCCAGCGTTGCGCAAACACGTACACGATCAACATCGGTGCCATCGCCATCAGGTAGCTCGCGAACGCCGTCGGGTAGTTCGTCTGGAACTGGCTCTGGAACACGTACTGCACGAGCGGCAACGTCGCCGACCCCGGATCCGACAGGATCACCAGCGGCAGCAGGAAGTCGTTCCACGCCCACAGGCACGTCAGGATCCCCACCGTCGCGTTCATCGGCGCGAGCAGCGGGAAGATGATCCGCCAGAACACCCCCCACGTCGACGCGCCGTCCGTCACCGCGGCTTCCTCCAACTCGCGCGGGATCGAATTGATGTACGCGGTGAAGATGAAAATGTTGAACGCGAGCCCGTAAACAACGTAGAGCAGGATCAGTCCGCTCGGGTTGTCGAGGCGCAGGATCGCGGTCAGCTTCGCCACCGGCAGCATGATGATCGGGAACGGTACGAACAGCGCCGAGACGAAATAATAGAACAGGATCCGGAACAGCCGCCGGTGCATGTTCCGCGCGATCGCGTACGCCACCATCGAATTCGTGATCAGCGTCAGCACCACCGCACCCACCGTGATCAGCGCGCTGTTCAACGCCGAGCGCGGGAAGTTCGTCAGCCGCCAAGCATCCGAGAAGTTCTCCCATCGCACCCGGTCGGGCAGCCCGAATCCGGTGCCGCCGAGCTGGTCGGTGGTCTTCAGCGACGTCACGATCGCGAAGTAGAGCGGGATCAGGATCGTCAACGCGAGGACGATCAGCAACGTGGTGAGCCACCAGTTGACGCGCACTCGAGAACCCATCAGACCGACACCTCCCGCCGCTGCAGCACTCGCAACTGTGTGATCGAGAGCGCCACGATGATGACGAAGAAGACCACCGAGTTGGCGCTCTGGTAGCCGTACTCCCCGCCCTGGAATCCACCCTTGTAGATCAGCACCGAGACCGATTCGGTGTCGGTTCCCGGCCCGCCGTTGGTGAGCGCGATGATGTGGTCGAAGATCTGCAGGAACGACTTGAGCGACAGCACCATGTTGATCGTGAAGAACCCGGCGATCATCGGGAACGTGACGCTGCGGAACTGCCGCCAGGCCGATGCGCCGTCGATGCTGGCGGCTTCGTACAGCTCCGCCGGAACGGTCTGCAGGCCGGCGATGTAGATGATGATGTTGAACGCCGCTGCCTGCCAGACCGCGAGGATGACGATGCCGATCCACGCGGTCTTCGCGTCGGTGAGCAGCGATGTGGACAGCGAATCGATGCCGAGCTGGGTAGCCAGCGCCGGCAACGAGTTGTTGAACAGGTAGCTGAAGATGTACCCGATGACCAGGATCGCCAGCACGTTCGGGATGAAGTAGACGCCGCGCAACGTCGTCTTGAATTTGATTTTGCCGTTGAGGCCGAGCGCGATCGCCAGCGAGACCACGTTCACCAGGATCGTGGCGACCGCCGCGATCAGGAACGTGAACCAATACGCGTGCAGCACCCGGCCGTCGGTGAACAGCGCGATGTAGTTCCGGAAGCCGACGAGCTCGGACGGGCCGTATCCCGGGGAGTCCGTGAAGCTGTAATAGATGCCCTGGACCACCGGGATCGTGTGGAAGACGAAGAACAGCACGACCGCCGGCAACACCATGACGTAAAACGCCCGCGATACCCGGCCGCTCATCCCTCCTTCACCGCCCCGAGGCCCCAGGTGCGCCGCTTCGCGACCTTGTTCCAGGCGTCGTCCAAGTCGGTCAGGAAGGCGCTGACGTCGCCGTCGAGCAGGAATTCCTGCAGTAGCGGGCCGAGCGGGATCGCCGGAATGAACTGATGGTCGGTGAAGCCGACGATCCGTCCGGACTCGACGTACGGTTGCACGCCTGCCAGCGCCGGGTCGGTATTGGTGAGGCCTTTGAGCGTGGGAACGGCGACCTGAGCCTTGCAGTAATCGATCACGATCTGCTCCCCCATGAGGAAATCGATGAAGCGCTGCGATTCCTCTGGGTGCTCGCCGCTGCGTGACGCGGTCAGCACGACGTCGACGCCGGAAACGAGCGTCGTTTTTGCCGGATCGTCGGTCGCGGGAAGCGCGATGCTGCCGACCTTGAACGCCGGCTTGCCCGCCCGGATCTGCGGGACCGCGTAACTACCGAGCAGCAGCATCGCGGATCCGCCCGCGGCAAACGCCGAAGTCCCGTCCTCGTACCCCTTGGAGAGCGGATCGGGCTGGGTGTACCGGAACAGCTGAGCGAGTTTCTCCATCGCTTCCCGCCAGCCGGTCGCGAAGTCGGTCTTGCCGGCGAAGCGGTCCTCGAAGAACGTGTCGCCCTGGGTCTGCACGGTCAGCGGCGCGAGCGGCGACTGGGCGGTCCAGGAGTCCGCGAGCATTCCGTAAAACGGGGTGATCCCGGCGGCCTTGAACTTCTCCGCCGCGGCGATCAGCTCGTCGAACGTCCGGGGAATCCCGACCCGATGCTGCGCGAACAGTTGCTCGTTGTAGAGGAGCCCGCTGGCGTTAGCCGCGAACGGAACCCCGTTCACCTCGCCCGGCGTGCCCTGCCCCAGGGTCCGGATGATCTCCAGGTAAGCCGGATTGACGTCATCCAAAATGGATTCGTCGCGGAAGTCGCGGAAGATC
Organism: Cryptosporangium aurantiacum; assembly: GCF_900143005.1. Classification (NCBI taxonomy): domain Bacteria; kingdom Bacillati; phylum Actinomycetota; class Actinomycetes; order Cryptosporangiales; family Cryptosporangiaceae; genus Cryptosporangium; species Cryptosporangium aurantiacum. Next base: position 14,529 of record NZ_FRCS01000037.1, on the reverse strand, counting down.
TTCGCGGTCGCCCATTCGCCGAACGCACCATTCGCGTTGAGCGACATGACGTCCGGAACATCGTTCTTGACCAGCCGCGTGCGGAGCGCGGTCTCCGGCTCGGCGGGGTTGTCGACCACCACCCGCACGTCCGGGTTCGCCGCCTCGAACTGCTGGGCCAAGTCCTGGAAGTAGGCCTGCGCTTCGGGCTTGAACTGGAAGAACGTGATCGTCTTCCGCGAGTCACCGCCCGAGCAGGCGGTCAGCGTCGCCGCGGCGAGGAGGAGAGCCAGGACGAACGGACCGGATCGTAGACGTAGCTGATCCACAGACACGGGCATCACCGACCGGTTCTGTTCCCGTCCAGAAGACGGGTTGAGCGTCGGTACCCGGGGGGTGAGGGTTCAAACAGAAGCGTCAGGCGGACGCCGGGTGGCGCGTCAGCCGGGACCGCGCGGCAAGTTCGGTGACGACGACGATCGCGATCGACTCGACGGCGAGCAGCCCGATCAGCACGAGCAATTGGGTGGCGCCGGCCTCCACCGCGCTACCGCCACCGAGCAGCACACCGACGAACGCGCCCGGCAACGTGACCAGCCCGACCGTGCGGGTCTGGTCGAGCGCGGGCACCAGCGCCTGGCCCGCGGACGGGCGGCAGATCTCCAGGGCGGCGTCCCGGTCGGTGAAGCCGAGCGAGAGCGCGGCCTCGACCTCACCGTGGCGGGTCTCCAACTCGTCCAGCGCCCGTCGACCCGCGAGCGACGTAGCGGTCATCGCACCACCGATGAGGATGCCCGCGATCGGGACGATCGCGATGCCGCGGACCGGGACCAGCCCGCCCACGATCAGTCCGAGGACGATCGGCACGCTCCCGCACGCGATCGGCAACGCGGCCCAGAGTGCGGCGGTTCCGCGTTCCGCGCGGGTCGGGGCCCGGGTGATCCGCTGGCCGGACGTCCAGGCGGCGGTGCCCACCATCGCGACGACGAACAGCGTGGTGAACCAGAGCGACGAGACGATCGCGGCGATCAGCAGCGAGACGATGCCGAGCTGAACGGTCGCGCGTACCGCGGCAACCGGGATCGACCGCCAGGGGCCGAGTTGCCCCACGCCGGCGACCACCGCCGCGATCAGCGTCAGGACCACCAACCCGACCGCGAGCCGCGGTCCCACCTCGAGCATCGTCGATGACACCCGCACAGCATGCCCGCCGGTCGGGAAGACCATTCGCCGACCGCCGCCCGCAGCCCGGCGAGGGCAGCGCCGAGCCGCGGGCGGCTCCCGTTACCGCGTCGGCCCATGAGGAGACGAGCGGCACCCCGGCCGGCGGGGTCGGTACCGGCCGGGCGGGTCTGAACCTGGTCGCGCGGGGGCCGGACCGCGCGACCAGGAGTCTCAGCGCCCGCTGGTGATCTTCGGGCGGTCCTTCGAGCCGGCCACCAGCGAGACACCGGCCGCAGCGAGCGAGACCTGCGCGATCAGCTCCAGCCAGTCGACGCCGGACGTCTCCGCGACGCCGAGCACGCTGGCCACCGAGGTGCCGAGCAGCGCGGCGACGATGCCGACGACAAACGTCATGAGTAAGCCGACCCGGTGACGTCCGGGCAGCACCAGCCGACCGAGCGCACCGATGATCGCACCGACAATGAGGGCAGACAGGATTCCGTCGATCTCCACGGCACTCTCCGATGGGACGAGATTGGTACTTCCAGAGTCCGTCCTCCTCGATCCACCGCCTATCCGGGAAGCACCTGATGTCGGCCCTGAGAACGCCCCTGGTCAGGGCACGAAAGTGACCTCCGGGAAACGCGGTGAGTCGAACAGGTGCCGGTCGTTCCCACGCAGGTGCAGGTCGAAGAACGCGCTGACGTAAGCCCGTTCGATCGCGACCACCCGGCGGCCGTCGAGCGTCCCGAACGCGTCGGTGAGGACGGCAGGCGTCACGCCGGGCAACCGGGCGAGCGTCGCCCGGGCCAGGACGAGGTCGTGGAAGCTCAAGTGCTCCGAGCCCGCCACCCGGATCTCCCGGTGCCACCCGCGCAGGTTGTCCTTGAACGTGCCCCACGCAGGGGTGTTCTCCCGCGTCGTACGGCCGGACGCGACCTGGAGGAACGGCTCGTCCAACCCGGTGGTGACCACCGAACCGTACGGATTCCCGTCGATGTTGACACCCGTCGTGACCCGAGCGTCGTCGTGCGCGACCTGGGCCGCGGTAGCGCCGCCGAGCGAGTGCCCGACCATGCCGACGTTCGTCAGCCGCATCCAGCCGGTGTTACGCCGGGCCAGCTCGTCCAGCACGAACCGGGCATCGGCGACCCGGGTCGCGAGCATCTTCGCAACGAGCTCATCCTGCTGGTCGGGGTGTTTCTCGAGGAGCGCGGTGATCGTGTTCGTCACCACCCGCCCACCGGGAAACTCGACCGCGGTGGCGTCGTGCGGATGGTCGATCGTCACCACCACGTACCCGCGGCTCGCGAGGTCCTCGACCAGCGCGGCACTGGAGTTGCGTTCCGCGCCGTACCCCGGCGAGAACAGCACCACCGGGTGACCGCCCGGCCGGTCCGCGACCGGCGCTCCCACTGCACCGTGCGTACGCACTGCTTTCAGGCCGGGGACGTCGCCCGGCGCGCCGGTCAGGGTTTGGACGATGTCCCGGCCGACGGGTGTGACTTCAGCGGGCGTGAGCCACGGGGCACGCGGGTAGCCGGCCGTCCTTCGGGTCGGGTACCAGATGTTCACCATCAGCTCGCGGCGCTGCCGCCCGTCGCCCCACGGGTCGATCCGGGCGGCGTCCACCAGGTGCAGCGGGACCGTGCCGACGGCGTATCGACCGGTCGGTGCGGGCAAAACCAACGCCGCAGCGGTTGCCGACGTCACCGCGGAAGCGGGAGCGGTCGACGCCGCGACGGGCGACGCCGCGACGGGTGGCGCGGCGGTGGCGGCGAGAACGGTCGCCACGGCGGCGACCGCCAGTGCGGCGCGCGGCGGGGTGAGGCGCATAAATGTCCTTCGTGTCGATCCGGCGGCGACTCCCGATCGGCCCGGGCAAGGCTTGGCGGGGCCGGGCCGGGCCGGGCCGGGTCCGGCCGAGCCGAGCCGAGCCGAGCCGGACCGGGCAGGCTTGGCGGGGCCGGGCCGGGCCGGGCCGGGTCTGGCCGAGACGGACCGGGCCGGGTCTGGCCGAGCCGGACCCGGGTCGGGGGGAGTCGTTGCGCGGGTGCGGGCGCCAGGGGTTCCTGGCACCCGCCGACGCTAGGTTTCGCACCGGCGCGGCCGCGTCTGCCGACGGTCCAGATCGGGGTATGCCGCGCGGCCGACCCCGGACGGTGTCAGCTTTCGGGACGGTTGTGACGAGCGACCTGGCCGTCAGCGCCCGGGGCGGATCAGCCCGGCCTCGTAAGCGGTCACCACCGCCTGCACCCGGTCACGCGCACCGAGTTTCGCCAAGATGCGCCCGACGTGGGTCTTCACGGTGCCGGTCGACACGACGAGCCGCTCGGCGATCTCCGCGTTGGAGTACCCCCGCGCCATCGCGACCAGCACGTCCCGTTCGCGGTCGGTGAGCGTCGCCACCGCGCGCACCGCGGCCGGGTCGGTGGCCGGCGCCAGCGTGTCGAGCAGCCGCCGGGTCGTGGACGGCGCGATCACCGCGTCCCCCGCGTGCACGGTCCGCAACGCCGCCAGCATGTCCTCCGGCGCGCCGTCCTTGAGCAGGAAACCGCTGGCACCGGCCCGAATCGCGGCCAGCGCATGCTCGTCGAGGTCGTACGTCGTCAGCACCACGACCTTCGGCGGATCGGGCAGCGCGATGATCCGTCTCGTCGCCTCGATGCCGTCCATCATCGGCATCCGCACGTCCATCACGACGACGTCCGGCCGCAGCCGCAAAGCCTCTGCCACCGCCGCCCGCCCGTCACCCGCCTCGCCGACCACCGTCAGGTCGGGCTGAGAGTCGACGACCAGGCGAAACCCGGCCCGCACCAGCAGTTGGTCGTCAACGAGCAGGACGCGGATCACGCCGACACCGGGATCCGCACATACACCTCGTGCCCGCCCCCCGGCCCCGATCCCGTCCGTATCGCGCCACCGTACGCCGCGACCCGTTCCCGCATCCCGACGATGCCGTGCCCGCCGGGCGCCGGAGCGCCGATGGCGCCGCGTCCATCGTCCACAATACGTAGTTGCAGTTCGTGGGTGTGCCAGCAGATCTCGACCGACGCCCGGGCCGTAGGCCCGGCATGCTTGAGGACGTTGGTCAGGCTCTCCTGGACGATCCGGTAGACGACGAGGCCGAGCCCGGCGCCGACCGGAGCCGGTGGCGGGTCGAGCCGGGCGACGACGTCGAGCCCAGCGACGCGAGCCTGCTCGACCAGCGTGGGAACGTCGGCGAGCCCCGGCTGCGGCGCCAGCGACTCGGGGCCCTCGCGCAGCAGTCCGAGGAGACGGCGGGTCTCGCCCATCGCCCGGCGGCCGGTCTCGCCGATGGTGGTGAGGGCGGCGTGCGCGGCTTCCGTGCTGCCCGCGTACCGGCCGCCGTCGGCCTGCGAGATCACCACCGCGAGCGAGTGGGCGACGACGTCGTGCATCTCGCGGGCGATCCGGGTGCGCTCCGCCGACACCGCGAGCTGGGCCTCGGCGCTGCGCCGTTCCTCCCGGATCCGGTGCAGCGAGCCGAGCGCCCATCCGGCCAGCACGAACCCGGCCATCGCTGCGGCGAACAGCGCGTGGCTGCCGGCTGAGGCGTCGTCGACCGGTGGCCAGGTCAGCGCGCCGAGCCCGGCACCGGCCAGCCCGGCGGCGAGCGTGGAGCGGGCGGCCCAGCGGGGCCCGTACGCGGCCGTCGCGTGGACCACGAGCGGAACCGCCAGGTCAGCGACGAACAGCCCGAGCTGCGGGAGGACCAGCCACTGCACGAACGCGATCACGACGACCAGGGCCGCGGACCAGACCGGCCGGGTCCGGCGGAGCAGCAGCGCACCCGCCAGCAAGCCGGAAAACAGCAGCGGCAGCGGACGGTCAGGCTGCAGCAGCAGATCGAGCGCGAACAGCGGCACCGCGAACCCAGCGTCCGCCGCCACCGGACGTCGGCGCAGCCAGGACTCGATCCGTTCGCTCACCATCGCGGTCAGCGTAGGGCGCACCCGGGTGATGTCTCGTCTGCCGCTGGACCGATCCGGTGTCGGTCCGCAGGCATACAGTCCGGGCATGGCCAACCTCACGGACGTCGCCCGCCTGGTTGCCGGCGACCACGGACTCAGCGTCGTATCCACCCTGCGCGACGACGGCACCATCCAGTCGTCGCTGGTGAACGCCGGCGTCCTCAACGACCCGCTGAGCGGGGAACCGGTCGTCGGTTACGTCGCCCGCGGCGGGACCCGCAAGCTGGCGAACCTCCGGACCAGGCCGCAGACGACCCTGGTCGTGCGGGTGGGGTGGGAGTGGGTCGCGGTCGAGGGGCAGGCCCGGCTGATCGGCCCGGACGACCCGGTCGGCGGCGTGGACGACGAGCGCCTGCGGCTACTGCTCCGGGAAATCTTCACCGCAGCGGGCGGCACGCACGAGGACTTCGAGACCTACGACCGCGTGATGCGTCAGGAACGCCGTGCCGCGGTGCTCATCACGCCCGATAGGGTTTACTCGAACTGATGATCGTGGGCGGTCCGGTTCGTCGGAACCGCCCACGACCCACTCTCAGCGGTAGTTCGTGAACTGCAGCGGGATGCCGAAGTCCTGCCCCTTGAGCAGCGCGATGACCGCCTGCAGGTCGTCCCGCTTCTTGCCGCTGACCCGCAGCTGGTCGCCCTGGATCTGCGCCTGGACGCCCTTGAGACCCTCGTCACGGATCGCCTTCGCGATCTTCTTGGCCTTCTCGCTCTCGATGCCCTGAACGATCGTCCCGCTCAGCTTGTAGCTCTTGCCCGACTGCTGCGGGTCGCCCGCCTCGAACGCCTTGAGGCTGATGCCACGCTTGACGAGCTTGTCCTTGAACACCTCCAACGCCGCGAGCAGGCGCTCCTCGGTGTCAGCCTGCAGCGTGACCGCTTCCTCACCCGCCCAGTTGATCGACGCGTTGGTGCCGCGGAAGTCGAACCGCTGACTGAGCTCCTTGGCGGCCTGGTTGAGGGCGTTGTCGACCTCCTGCCGGTCGACCTTGCTGACGACGTCGAACGACGAGTCCGCCACGGTACGCAGCTCCTCCGCAGTTGTGTCGGGTACCTGATTGGTGCCCGCGCTGGTTCATTGGTTATCCTGCCTCCTGGCAGTACGGCACGTGCAAGGCCCTGGCGGGTTGCCCGAGTGGCCAAAGGGAGCGGACTGTAAATCCGTCGGCTCAGCCTACGAAGGTTCGAATCCTTCACCCGCCACACGCAGGACAAACGGCCCCTGGCCAGCGGAAACGCTGACCAGGGGCCGTTTCGTGTCCGTTAGCTTCGGCGCGTTGGCGGGCCGGAAGATGTCCGATTGTGTCCCACTGTGTTCCACGGGCTATGACTAGGGCCGGACGCACGGCGGACAACGTCCGCGACGAATGACCCCAGAGCGGGACCCGTTCGGCCGCGACACGCGCCACGAGCCGCCGGCGATCACGCCGGCTCGGGGCAGCGGGAAGTATGCGGGCATGGCGGTGGTGTATCTCCTGGCGGGTCCGACCGGCTCGGGCAAGACGACGTACGCCACCCGGGTCCTGGCGCCCGCCGGGGCGGTACGGCTGTCCGTGGACGAACGGATCTACGCCCGCCACGGCCGATACGGCGTCGACTATCCGGAGGACACCTACTTCGCCGAGCAGGCACCGGTGGTCGAGGAGGTCCGAGCCGAACTCGTGGACCTGGTGCGGCAGGGCCGCGACGTCGTACTCGACTGGGGCCTGTGGCGGCGCGAAGAGCGGCAAGACTGGCGGCGCATCGCCGAGGCCGCGGGTGGTCAGGTCCGGCTGCTGCACTTTCCCGTACCCAAAGCCGAGTTGCTGCGGCGGCTGAACATGCGGAACGACGAGGGACACGCAAACGCGCTCGGCGTGACACCGGAAGCCCTCGACGACTTCCTCGCACGCTTCGACGAGCCCGACGACGAAGACGTCGAGGTCATACTCCCGGACAGCAGAGACGAGGGGCCATACACGGCACCGTGGCCGAGGAGCTGAACTGCTGAGCCACCAGTAAGCCCTCGGATTCCAAGCCGGACCGCCCACAGCTGCCCGAAATGCCGTTGTCGCAGGTCAGAGCTGTGCAATGATTAGCACCGCCTCGCACTGATTAATAGACCCGCGGATTAAAAGTCCGACCTGGACGGTTATCGACTCTTCTAACTTCTTTGTACCACCACGCAACGGCTCGCACCACCACGAAGCAGCTGGATAGATCCGGAACCCGTCGAGGCGAGGCCCTCATGCAGGCCTCGCCTCGACGCTTGTGCCGCCCCGAACCACGTCGTGACATCGGGCTCCATGACAGGCGAGCAACCACCGAGCAACCACGCTCGACCCCCGGCGCCCACGTGTGCGCGGCCGAGACCGCCAGCGTCTACTCGCGACCGCTGCTGCCAACGGCCGCGACACCTGCGCAGTGCGGCCCTGTCGGAGGAAGACCCAGTTCTTCTCGGGGTGGCTGATCACCGCAACCGATGAGGTGCCGTGTGCGCCACACTGACGGCCCGCTCGCGTGACGAAGCCTTCCCGATCCCGGTCCTACCTTCGCCGTTAGACCGAGGTAGGTGTCTCGAGGGCGGTGCCCCCATCCGACCGATCGGGCGTCTCAAGGACGGTGGCGGCGACCTGGACGAGCCGCGCGGCGGGGTTGTTGCGGCGGGCAGTCTTGAGGTAGCGCGCCGCGCGGGACCGGTCGCCGTTGGCCACGGCCGCCAGCGCGGCGATCGCGTAAGGGTCGGCGCGGTGGCCGGGCGGCTGCCGGCGAGCGGCGCGACGACTGCGGGCGATCGCGCGTGGCCAGTCGCCGTCGAGGTAGGCGGTCTGCGCGGCCAGTACGTCGGCTAACTCCATCGACCGGGCGAATGCTGCGTTCCTCGTGGCGCGATCTCGGATCTCGTCGACGACCGAGGCGTGGTGCTCGGGCGAGACCTCGTCGCGGAGCACCGCCCGGAACAGTGCGATCGCCAGGTAGGTGCGCACCATCGGCGTCATCGCGTCCTCCGGTCCGGTCAGCGCGGTGCGGAGCGTGTGCACGGCGTCGGTGGCAGTGGCAGTCTCTGCGAGCGCGCCGGCGCGTAGGGCCAGGAGAAAGCTGTCGGTCCAGTGCGCCGGCACGGCCGGGACGTCCGCGGTCAGCCGGACCACCTCCGCGTCGTCCCGACGCTGCACGGCGAGCACGACCGGCGTCAGCCGAGCGCGAGACCGGGCTTCGAACTCGGAAAGAGCCGCGGGCAGAGGTGCGACCGGCCTGCGATCGGCGAAGTAGCTCGTGACGCAGATCAACGCGGCGGCGCCCAGGCCGAACAGCAAACCCGAGGTCGTGACCGCGACCGTGGCGAGCCCGGCGACACCGACGGCAGCAGCGAACGCGAGCATGACGCGGAACGGCGTCTGCGGACGCCGACCGGCGGCGGCTCCGAAACCACCCACGTACACCGCGAACGGAAGCGCGCCCACCTGGACGAACCGGCCGCTCGCGAACTGGTGGTACCACAACCGCGGGCCCACCCCGACCCCCGCCGCGTAGACCGAGCCGCCCGCCGCGGCCCAGACGACGCCGGTGAGCGGTGGGAGGGCCAGAAGCCCGACCAGCAATCCAAGCGCAGCGCCGGAGCCGTCCAGATGGCCCTCGGTGACTGTGAGCAGGCGGACGAACGCGGCCATTACCAGGAGAAACGCGACTGTCATCGGCCAAGGGCGCAGGTTCACGGCGGCAACTCCCATCGCGGTCTGTCTTGTGGGTTTGGAGCAGAAGCGCCGCCGTGGAAGGCAGCAAGAGGAGCAGGACCGACCGGTCGGTCCTGCGGGCGCATCCACTGGCGAGCCAGTGCCGGCGACTCGGTGACGTCGTCGCGGTTCTACGGCTAGCCGCCTGTCGCCCCACGAGGCAGCGATCCAAGGGTTGCGGTCAGAGGGCTCGCCGCGTTCAGTGCGCGCCGCGACTAATGGCGCCCGCGGTCTCGCAGGCCAGGTCGGTGGTGACTTCCTCGTCCTGTCAATGTTCTTGCGGGTGCGGAACGAGTGCGGCGCGCGTCAACCAACTGCCGGGGTCCGCCCTCCACGGCGTCGACCAGGTCCTCGTTCTCCACGACTAGAGGACCTGCCCGCAATCTGCGCTCACCTGTCCGCCCGCGAACGGATCGTTATCCGATTACCGAAACCGAACGCATTGAACTCAATTCCAGGCACGTAGCACTTCGAACGGATCGGCACCGTTCAGCACTTCGAACAGGAAGGCGGTTGCCGATAGGTTATGCAGCCTAACGGTTTCGCCGTCATAGCCGACCATTGCGACCGGCCACACAGAAGGTTCAGAATTGTAGGGTAGCCAGCAAAACAGCTCACCAGTCGTGGCAATCCCCCACGGAAACAGCCCGCCCGCCGCCGGCCAGAGCGCCCATGAGTGCCGTCCGCTGCGGCGCCGATCCGCCGCGTCGCGGACTGCCTTCTCCAACTGGGTAGTCCAGTCGTGGCGCGGATCACTGTGGCTGGGCACGAACAACTGGATATTCCGGATACTCAAAGGCGAGAGCCTGCTTACGAGATCACGGTAATCGGCCGGAATTCGTACACCGTAGGTGCCTACGAGACGATCCCACAACGCATCGTCTATCACCGGCGCCACTGTTGAGCCGGTTGTTGCGAGGATGGCATGCGCTTGGTCGATCGGCGCGCGGAGTGGCCCACCGTCGTAGCGAACTGGCATCTCCTCGCCATCCGCTGAGACCGGCGCGACGGCGTAGTCGAAAGGTTCGAACTCGATTGGAGATTCTCTCAAATAAGAATGACTCTCAAGCGGCCCGAGCGGCTCAGTTCCGAAAAGGATGTCATATAGAACGTCCGTCATAGACTTTTCCACAATTACCCAATTGGAGGCATGTCTATCCGTGATCAACGTTCGCCAAGTCTGTGGATCGTCGCTGGTCGCGAGCCAACACAGATAAACACTGTCCTCGATGTATCCCCAGATAATCAGCCCTCCGGGCCCGGCGATCAACGGAATCGACGGAACGTCATTACGACTGGCGGCGCGCCGAATCATACCGACGAGCATTGCCGTGTGGTCGAGATCGGCCGAACCGTCGCCATCAGATGGATGAGCAACCGTAAGCCATTCTTGAAATGAGCCGGGCGGAAATACTGAGCAGAACTCTTTATAGTCGGCCGGCAGGGACGATCCAAGAGTTTCCTCGTATCGAGCCCAATCGATGCCGTTGCTGGACCGACCAGAGTACAAGTTCCTCAATCTACCATTCATCGCGCAAGACTCTTCCTAACCGCTTATTATAGTCTTGATTAATGATCGTATCAGAGTATCGATCGCCATTGTTGCTCGAAACCGTAATTTCCAAGGCATAAGGTATAGTTTTGTCATCCCGGTAAATAGGGACTACTCGATAGAAGACCGTCTGCTTCCCGAGTTCCACCCTGTTACGGACATCCCATTCATAGATGTCTCGCATCTTCGCGACGTTAGTACTCTTGTGATAAATGGGCGCGAGGTTTTCAGGTTTGAATTTTCCACCGAGCATAGCAGCGATGAGATGGCCGCGCTAACCCATATCCCTTCTTGATGCCCTCAATGTGGAGCTTTCCGTCCGACGATTCTCCTCCGCCGGGAAGCACCCCCTGGAAGCACGCCTCAGCACCTGTCGAGCGGTTCAGGCTGTCAAGATCCCAGTAACGGATCGGCTCACCTTCCCACCCGCCCGACAGACAGTCGCGTTCGTCCTCCCGCAAGGAGGACGCCGCTAAGGAGCCTCTTTCCCACGGTTGCTCCTGTGCGATCGGCTGATCGTCGATGTCTGGTCCGCTGGTGCTCGGGGGTAGTTCCTGTACGGCAGTCACGACAGGGACCTCGGCCTCAGCGGCTCTGACCTTGCGGGTGCCGAAAACCTCGTCCGGCCTAGTCATAGGCACTCTTGATCACCGAGTTAAGGGCGCCTGTGCGGTTCCGAGTTCGCCGGCCCCGAGCGGGGCTGATCTTCGCTGAGCATCGCGCGAGGATGACCCGCTGTGCCGTTTCGACTGGTCTACCTCGGTGTCACCAACGCGCTGGGGCTGCTACGGCTGCTGCCGATGAGCGACCGGGACAAGGACGCCGAGATCCTCGCCCTGCGACATCAGATCGTGGTCCTCCAACGACAGTTGCACGGCGAGAAAGTCCGGTTCACGCGCGCTGATCGGGCGTTGCTCGCCGCGCTGCTAAACCGGCTACCCCGCGACGTGCTGCGCGGCGTCCGGCTACTGGTCCGACCGGACACCCTGCTGCGGTGGCACCGAGACCTGATCGCCGGCCGGCACGCCAGGATCTCCCGACCCAAACGGGTCGGGCGGCCACGAACCATCCAGTCGATCCGCCGACTGGTGCTGCGCCTGGCCCACGAGAACAGCACCTGGGGATATCGCCGAATCCACGGCGAGCTGCTTGTCCTGGGGATCAAGGTCGCTGCCTCCACGGTGTGGGAGATCCTGCGGGAAGCCGGGATCGACCCGGCACCTCAGCGCACCAGCACCACTTGGGCGACGTTCCTGCGCTCCCAGGCCCACGCGATCATCGCCGCGGACTTCTTTGAGGCGACGACGCTGACCGGCGCCCACCTCTACGTCCTGGCCCTCATCGAATACACCACCCGCCGGGTCCGCGTCCTCGGCGCTACGGCCCACCCGACCGCGACGTGGGTAACCCAAGCGGCCCGCAACCTCGTCATAGACCTCGACGACGCCGGATGCCGCGTGAAGTATCTGATCCGCGACCGGGACGGGAAGTATCCCGCGCTGTTCGACGCGATCCTCACCGATGCCGGGATCACCGTCGTCCTCAGCGGTGTCCGGATACCTCGGATGAACTCGATCATCGAACGCTGGATCCAAGCCTGCCGCCACGAGCTGCTCGACCGGACGCTGATCTGGAACCAGGCGCACCTGCTCCATGCCCTACGCGAGTACCAGCGGCACCACAACCAGCACCGCCCTCATCGGGGCATCGCCAACGCCAGACCCCTGCAGCCACTGCCCGAACCGATCACCGAACCGACGACACTCGCGGGCCTGCGCATCCGACACCATGACCGGCTCGACGGACTCCTCCACGAATACCACCATGCCGCTTGACCAGCACGGACGGAATTTTCGGCACCCGCAAGGTCGTCCACGAGGCGGTGGAACTGGTCACGGTCGGACATGGGGCGCAAACTCAGGTGGTCAGCCAGGGGTCGACGAGCTCGACCCCAGTTTGGTGGAAGTCCTTGGTGTTGCGGGTGGCCAGGGTCGCGTTCCGGCTACGGCAGATGGCGGCGATCTGGGCGTCGAACCCGTCGATTGGCTGCCCCGCCTTGTCCCGATCAGTGACTACGTCGGCGTAGGTCGCCGCTGCGGCGGCGTCGAAGGGCAAGACCTGCTCCGGGAACGCACTGAATACCTCGTCAGCGGCCTGAGCGAGGTCGTCCTTCCGACGTCCGTCGGGCAGCCGGGCGATCCCGTACCGGACTTCGGCGAGTGTCACCGCGGTGGTAAACAGCTCCGCGCTGCGCTGCTGACCTAGCCAGGCGATCACGCTCGGCTCCGGCGTGCCACGCATAAGCTCGGAGACGACGTTAGTGTCCAGAATGATCATTCAGGCAACTCCGCCGCCCGCGGTGGGGTCGCCCGAGCAGGCAGTTCGAGGTCAGCGCCACCCAACCGGCCGAATCGGTCGACGAGCGTCATGAACAGGTCCGCCGGCTCGTCGTCCTCGTTCGCGGCGGCCGTGAGGATCAACCGGATCTCGGCTTCCATCGATCGACCGTGCCGGGCCGCACGAATCCGCAACTTGTCGCGTACCGAGTCGTCCAGATCCCGAATGCTGACAGCAGCCATACCGACCCCCTCCCTCGACTGCTATCAATGCTAGCAACGGAGGTCGCCGACTGTCAGCCACCACACGCAATTCCGCGGATACGGACGAGCGGCGGACACTGTTCGCGACGAGAGATGCCAAGTCGAGTGTTTCCGCAGCTCACGCCCTTCCGCAAGCCAAACAGCAGACGCCCTGTAAATCCGTCGGCTCAGCCTACGAAGGTTCGAATCCTTCACCCGCCACACGCAGGACAAATGGCCCCTGAACAGTGGAAACGCTGGGAAGGGGCCGTTTACGTTGGGTCGGCTCGCCGGTGGCTGCCGGCGCGGGTGCCGTCACCGTCCGTCGATAACCGTCAGGTCCCGTCGCCAGTTGCGGACGAATAGCGGACGACGATCCGGGCCGCCGCAGCCCGCTCGGCGTGGCGGCACGCCGAGCGACCCGGACCCGGATAGCCGGGTTCCCACCGCCTCCGGCCCCAGAACTCCTCGATCGGCCGGTCCCCCGGGCTATCCCATCAGGCCGCGCCGCCAAGCGGTTCGGCAAGGCGGACGCCACGCGCTGCCCGGGAAACCGGTCGCCGAAGCCTCGCCGTCACTCGGCCGAACGACGGGCGCTTCGGACTGCGGGGTCGCCGGTGGCTCGGCGCTGCGAGCTTGCTGCACGCCGTCGAAGTCCACCCCAAGCTTCGCGGCTTCATCCTTATACGTCCTGAGCGAGGTGGCGCCTTCGCGGCGTTCCGCCTCGTCGATCGCGTCGCGGAGCTCCGGCAGGATCTTGAACGCCGCCCGGTGATTACGACGTTCGCGAAAGTCCCGCACCTCGCAGCGCAGGCCTCGCACGCGGCGTTCCTTTCCCTGTTCCGGGTCGAGAATCCACGTCGCGTAGAAAGCCGCCTCGAAGGTCGGGCGGAGAAGGCTCCATGGCGCCCACAGGGTGGCGCCGCGATGTTCCAGAAGCGCGAGCAGCGCTTCATGGTTGTCCCGGGCGACGTTCAGGTAGCGCGTCACCGCCATGTAGGTGCGTGGCCCTGCGACCTGCGACTCATCGAACGCCCGGGCCGAGAGCAGCCGGTGGGTATTCAACGGTGGGAGGCGTTCCACATCCCGGAGTTCCCCGGACAGCACCTGCCAGTAGTCCGGCAAGTTGTCTAGATCCATCCGGTCGCCGGTCGGCAACGGAGAAGACATGAGCGGCACCCTAAAGCGACCCGAGCCGCCCTCCCAATCCATTTCCGGCCGTTTCCGCGGGCGCCGGAGACACGCGGCCACCAGCGCAGAGCACCAACTGCAGGACGCGCATGAGACAGATCTACGCATGCCGGTGGCCTGCTCTCGACCGCCCACTCGTCGCGGCCGGAGCCAAGCCCCCAGCAAGCCCCCTTTGAGCCCCGCGGACTTCAGCACCAGAGGCAAGCCATGCCCCAAATGGGGAGTTTCTACAGGTCAGAAGATCACAGTAGATAGCAGTGAGCCCTTTTCAGTTGGGTTCAGCCGGCGAGGATGAGGGTCTGGACGGCGTTGACCAGTCGGGTCGCGTGGTTGGGGCTTGAGCGGATCTTCCG
>NZ_FRCS01000036.1 GCF_900143005.1 Cryptosporangium aurantiacum | reverse complement strand
CCCGGCGAGGCCGGGTATGCCACGCGCTCCGCGCGGGCCTTTCGCCATTGCAATTCGCGCTTTAGCGCGAATGCGTTTTAACATTAAGTAGTTAATTGCATTTCAGCGACGCCAAATATACGACCCACTGTTTTCATGTTTTCACGTTAAACCGTTTTCGCGTTTTTGCTACTTCGCGTTTTAGCGACTTGCATTGACGTTAACGCTATTCCTGTTTTAGGCCGAGAGTCTTTCTCGAGCGCAAATCGGCCCGACCGCGCTCCGCGCGATCGGGCCAGGGGTCGAGGGTCTGGGTCGGGCTACTCGTCGTCGTCGCTGTTGTCGAGCGGGTCGAGGGTGTCGGCCGCCTCGAGCACCTGCAGCTCGAGGCGGCGCTGAGCGGCGTAGCGCTCCTGCCGAGCGCGTTCGTCGCGCTCTTCGCGTCCGGTCATCGGGCGCCGTTGTCGTCGAGCCGGTCGGCCAGGTGGGCGGCGTCGACGCCGTGGCGGAGGGCCTGCACGGTGACGTGCTGCATGCGGCGGCTTTCGGCGTTGCGCTGATCGTTGAGGGCGGTGCGGCGGGGGTCGTCGGTGCGGAGTCCCTCGAGCTGGGCGTCGATCGCCTTCACTCGCTTGCCGGCGTCGACCACGTGGTCGGCGGCCCGGCGGCCCTTCTTCCAGTTCGGCATGTCGTCGATCCTCTCGCGTGGCGTCGCTTCCGTCTCTCAGTGTACGGGATCCCATACACGTCTGCTAGTGGAATCTGTAGGGGATCCCGTACAGAAAACGGTGGTCAGTGTGTATGGATTCCCGTACACTAGAAGTACGGGATCCCATACACAGGAGGTGGCCAAGTGGCTCCGACGATCACGGTCAAGGACAACGGATACGGCGCGCACCGGATCACGCTGGACACCTGGTCGTTCAGCGTCGACACCGAGACTGGCCGTCTCTTCCGAGTGGCCAGCGGCCCGGGCGTCGGGCCGCACGGCGACGCTGACCCGCCGTTCGAGCTGACCACCGCGCTCGGCGCGCTCGAGGCCGGTCGGTGGCTGAGCCACCCGCACTACTTCTTCCGCGTCGACCTGGTGCGGCTCGGCGAGCTCGCCGCGGCTCAGGTGGCCGAGGCCGCGGCGGTCGAGGCTGCCAAGCCGGCACCGTGGCTGACGCCCATGAAGGCCTCGACCCGCGGCACGATCACGACCGCGGACATCGCTGGTCTGTGGAACGCGATCGGCGCGGCCCGGAAGTCGCGCGGCGACCTCGAGGGCGCCTACGCCGCGGCCCGGGCCGCGTACGGCGTTCGGCTGGCTGATGCGGTCCGCTGGCGCGAGCGGGACACCACGGAGGCGTTCCACCGCCGGATTCTCGCCGTCAAGGAGCCGACCCGACCCCGTGTTCGGCGCGCCCGCAAGGCGGGCTGAGCACCACACAGCGTCACGCGCCCCGGCCCGGTCGAACCGGACCGGGGCGCGGTGCGTGACCGTGCTGTCACGGATGCCGACCGGGAAGGCTCATCCGTCATGCCTGCCACCGCCGGCCCACGCGCCGGCCGCTCGGCCGTGTTCCTGCTGGCGCTCGTTCTCGCGATCGTCTCGGCGGGGTGCGTCGGCTGCGAATCTCTCGACGACCAGGCAGCAAAGCTCCCCGTTCGCGATCACGTGGTGGCGCTCGACCAGGTGTGGACGCTCGGCCTCGAGGTGCAACGCCAAGCGGGCGCGCCGCCTACCGACCCGAAGGGCTACCCGCTCGGCCTGAGCATCCAACAGTGGGGGTGCTACGGCGGGTGGCTCGGCGACCAGCCGTTGCCCGGTGCCTATGAGGTCTGGGGCTCGGCAGACGTGGCGCTCCCACTTGCGCAACACCGCTCGACGCTGACCCGCATGCGGGACCGCTGGGTGGCCGACGGTTGGGCGGACGTGAAGTACGGGCCGCTCGGCACGCTCGGGGCGGTCGAGCTCCGCGGCTCGAGCTCGGACGGCCACGGGGTGAGCGTGGTGACGAACGCGAACGGCCTGTCGGTCGAGGTGCGAACCGACTGCTTCCGCGACGTCGACCCCGATTACGAACCGTCCTGACAATCCCGCTGCAAGCGGGTGGGGGAGGTATCGGGGGCGGCCCCCCGGGCGCGGGTGCAACACCTACGCTCGCCGCGAGGACGCGTCCGAGATCGAGCGTAAATGTCCTGTCAAGACACTTCAATCAGCTATAACGACTGAACCACTGGTGCTGGCGGTGCGTGACTCCTCCATTACGGAAGCCGTCCGGGAGGCTCCACACCGTCATGCACCCCACCCCGCCGGCGGGTGACCCTGCCGCCGCCACGCCACCGCACGGGACACCGCCACCGTCCGCGAATCCCTGGCCGACCCCGCCACCGCACGGCGCACCGCCGCCGGGATGGACGGGACCGCCGCCCGGGCCGGCTCAGCCCGGGCCACCCTCGAGCGGCGGCCACCGACCGCCCGACCGGTACGGGCCACCGACCGCCCCGCTCGTGCCCGCCCCGCCGGCGAGCTCGCCACCCGAGCCAGAGCGCACCCCCTCTCCGCGGGCGTCTGGCCCGGGCCGACTCCGGCGGTGGGTCACGTTCTGGTCGACCCGCCCGGGCGGGCTGGCGCTGGTCGCGGTGGCGCTGGTGCTCGCGATCGCCGCGACCGTCGGCGGCGTCCGGGCACTGCTGACCGAGCCGGCGAACGAGGCCGGCCCCGGGCCGCTGGGCATGGTCGCGTCGGTCCGGCCGGCCGCTGGCGACTCGAGCGGCGGCCCGGTTGTGCTGCGCGTGGTGGCCCCGAGCTACGCCGGCGCGGAACTGGCCGTGTGCAAGATCGACGCCGGCGGCCCCGAGCCCGGTACGTACCGGCTCGACCGGCTGGTGACCGAAAGTGACTACGACGCGGTGTTGGCCAGCGGTCCGGCCGGCGGGTGGGTGGTCACCACGGGCCGCACCGGCGACGGTCGGCCGGCGGTCACCGCGTACACGCCGGCGCAACGGGTCGACTGCACGGTGGCCGCCGGCATCGATCGCCTGTTACCCGACCGGACCGACACGTGGGCACTGACGATCGGCGACACCGGCAAGGCCACGCCGTGACCGGTCGGGCGTTCCTCCGCCGAACGTGCCTGGCTCTGCTGCTCGGCGTCGCGGGCGGCACGCTGGCCGCGATCGTCGACGACGACCGCAGCAACGGTGCGCCGCTCCCGCCGGACGCCCCGAGCCTGCCCGCGCAACCGTGCGGCCCGGCGGTGCGGGTCGCGCTGGCCGGCGTCGACGGCGCCACGGTGCCCACCGACGCCGAAAGCTGGGTGCGCGAACTGGTCACCGGGACCGGCCGCACGGTCGAGGTGAACCCGCCCGACACCGGGACCGCGCTGCCGACGCTGTTCGTCCTGGCCTGGCGACCGGCGACCGCCGCGGTGTTCGACGTGACGCTCGAGGCCGGCCCGCCGTCGACCGGCACGGTCGACTACGTGATCCGCGCGGACATCGCGACCGGCTCGAGCGTCACGTCGGAAGCCGACCAGCGCGCCACGGTGGGCACCTGGTGGGCGACCGCGCTGCCGCCGTGCTCGAGCGCGTCGGACTCGCCGAGCCCCTCGAGCTCGACCGGCTCACCGAGTCCGTCGAGCCCTGCAGCAACCCCGACGCCCGGGCCGACGGACTCGGCCGGCGATGACGCCGCGGTCTGGGTGGCACCCGACGACGGCCACCTGCCGAGCCCGTTTCCGGACCTGGCCGCGGTCGACCCGCACGACCCGGCCCCGGTCGACGCCGGCGACCCACCGACCGGGCCGGCCGGCATCGTGATCGAGCGCCCCGACCCGGACGGTCGCCCGGGCTGGGTGCCGCGCCCGCTGTGGGCCGCGTACGCCACCGCGTTCGGCGTGCTGTTCGGACTGTCCTGGGCGCCGAGGATCGCGCACGGCTGGCCCGCGCTGGCGCTGCTCTGCTTCGTCGCGTTCGGCGCGGCGAACCTGGCCCGCGCCGGCCGCCAAGACGCCGCGGTCCCCGGTCACTCCCCGGTCGACGATCGGGGACCGCGGTGACCGGGCCGAGCGGCTCGAGCTCGAGCCGGCCGCCGGGTGGCTGGTCGGCCGCGGACGCGATCGCCGCGGACGTCTGGCCGCCGATCCTGGGCATCGACCCGGGCAGCGTGGAAACCGGCGTGTGTCTGCGCGCCGGCGCCGGTACCGGCTCGGCGGTGCTGGCCGTCACGATCGGCCGGCACCGCCACGAATCCGAGGCCGACGACGAACCCGCCGGCGCGGCCCGCTACGCCGCCCGGGTGATCGCGACCGCCCGCGGCCTGGTGACCGCCGCCGCGGCCCGGCTCGAGGCGATCGCGACCGACCGCGGCGAACCGGTACCGGCGGTGCGGGTCGCGGTCGAGGCCATGACCCCGCCCGGCGGCACCGAGACGCGCCGGCCCCGACCCGGGCGCGCCGGACCCCGGGTGAGCGTCGCGGAGGCGGCCGACGTCGCCCGGGCCGCGGTGGTGCTCGGCGCGGTCGCCGCGGCCTGGCCCGGCGTGCTGGTCGTCCCGCCGCGCGGCCACGACGCCGGCGACCTGACCGACTACCCCGCGACGCTGGTCGGGTCGACCCCGACCGGGTGGCCGCGCGGCGCGTCCCGCCGGAGTCACCAGCGGTCGGCCTGGCTGCTCACCGGGTGGGCGCACCTGGCCGGCGACCTGATCACCCCGGCCACGGTCGAGATCGACCCGCCGCCGCCCGTCGACGACCTGGCCGCGCTCGCCGAGTCCGCCCGCCGGCGTGCTGCCGCTCGAGCCCGGACCGGCCGCGCGGACACCCACTCGTCTCCGCGGGCCGACGTTCTCGACCTGGCCGGCTGGGGCGACGCGGTGTTCGCGCTCTGGTCGGCCGCGCTCGGCGACGTCCCGCCGCTGCCGAGCGAGCGGCCGGCGACCGCGACCGACGTGGCCCGGCTGGTCGAACTCGCTCGAGCCGCACGGGATCGGATCGGCCCACCGCCGGCCGACCCGCACGCCCCGCCGGACGTCGACGACCTGGCGGTGCGGCTGTTCGGACGGTGGGCACTGGCCGCCGGGTGGCCGCCGGAGCTGACCGCACAGTGGCAACGCTGGCTCTCCGGCGAGCTCGCCGCCCGGGACGCGCGGTGAGACACGGAAGCCTGATCCGGGCCGGCGCCTGGTTCATGATCGGCCGCTGGGTCGGCCGCCGCTACGCCCGCCAGGTCGCCACTTTCTTCCGCTGGTCGTGGAAAGCGTTCGTGCTGTTCTGGTCGTTCGTGCTGGTGCGGTGGGGACCGGACGCGTTCGCCGGCCTGGCCCTGGTCTGGGGCGTGTGGGCGCTGACCGCGCATTCCCGCTCCCCGCTGCTGGTGCCGCGGTGGCCGCGGTGGACGGTGCCGCTGGCCTGGTCGGTGCTGGTCGTCGGATGCGTCGCCGGCCTGCAGTGGGCGCCGCCCGGGTGGACGTCGTGGTGGTACTGGCTGGCGCTGGTCGGCACGACGCTCGGCGCGCTGGTGCACCGCGGCCAGACGCTCCGCGCGGTCTGGCGACCCGCCGGATACGGCCTGTGGCTGACCGCGGCATTCGCCGCCGCCCCGGGCCGCTGGCGCCTCCAGAGCGTCGCTACCGCGCTCGGCGCCGGCCTGGCTCTGGCAGTAGCGGGCTGGCCCCGTCTCGGCGCCTACGGGGCGCTGGTCGGGCTGGCGCTCGGCCTACGCCAGTTCGCCGCCGAAACCCGCACCGCCGACGCGCTGGCCGACGCCACGACCGGGATCGCGACCGCGCTCAACGGCGCATTGGTCGACCCGCGCTCGGGGTGGGATCCCGAGGCCGGCGTGGCACCGGTCGAGGTGCTCGCCGCGACCGAGCCGGGCGTCGACCCGCCCCGGCCGCTGGTGCTGGCCGCCCCGCTCCCGGCGACCTGGCAAGCGTCCCAACTCGACACGCTCGACACCGAGGTGAGAGCGCGGCTCCGCCGCTGGGGCGAGTGGATGACCGTTCCTGACCCGTCCGAGCGGGTGATCGAGGTCCGGGCGGTCGAGCCGCTCCCGCGGCGGGTCGGCTGGGACGGCACCGCCGATCTGGCCCGCATCCTGGTCGGCGTGGCCCGGGTGCCGCACGCCGCGGCGACCTGGGACGCCGACGCCCCGGTCGGCTCTATCACCCGCGCGATCTGGCAACCCGAGCTCGCGCCGCACCTGCTGATCGTCGGCCCGACCGGCGCCGGTAAATCCGTGGCCGCCCGCGCCGTGATCGCCCAATGGACGACCGGACACGACGCGCTCGGACGCCCCGGTGAGGTGTCGCTACTCGACCCCAAACGCGTCGAGTTCCTGCCCTGGCGCCGGCGGCCCGGCGTGCTCGGTGTGGCCACCGAACCCGACGAGATGCTCGACGTCCTGGTCGAGGCGGTGGCCGACATGGACGCCCGCTACCGCACGATGGGCCGCCTCGAGGTGCAACACGTCGACGATCTCCCGCCCGACCTGCGCCCCGGCCGCCGCATGCTGGTGCTCGACGAGGCCGGCGAGCTGCTCGACCTCGAGGGCCTCGAGGAAGAGGAAAAAGCGCTCCGCCGGCGGATGCGTCGGGAACTGCTGTCCCTGGCCCGGCTCGGCCGCGCGGCCGGCTGGCACCTGCTGTTGCTGGCCCAACGGCCGGACGCATCGATCCTGGGCGGGCAACTGCGTCACAACCTGCAAGCCCGGATGCTGTGCGGGCCGGCCGAGCCGCCGGCGGTGCGGATGGTCTACGGGGAGTCGGCCAGCGTTCCGGCGATCACCCCGGGCGTACGGGGCCGCGCACGCTGGTCGAGCGTCGGAGAGCCACCCCGGGAGGTACAAGGCGTCTGGATCTCGACCGGCGACATGGACGTCCGGTGCCCCCGCGATGGCGCGCCCGGCTCGAGCCCACCGCCGCCCGGATCGCCGCTCCCGCTGGCCCCGATCCCGACCGACGCCGCCGACCAGTGGATGGCCGGCCGCGGTATCGACCCGATCGTCGTCGTCGACGCCCCGCCGGCCGAACCGGTCGTACGCACGATCTGACCGGGCCGCGGCCGGAGGTCAAGGCGTCCGGCCGCGGCCCGGGGTTACGGCGTTTCTCCGATCGGTGTCGTCCGGCTGGTGTCCGGCGACCCGAGGAAGCGGCGGCCGGTTTCCAGCAACATCGCGACGGCGCTGAGCACGCCGATGATGGCGGTCGCGTCGAGTCCCCGGGCGAACAATGCCAGGGTGAACCCGATGACCAGGACGATGACCACGATCCGGACTCCGAGGCCGCTGGGGACCTTCCGGATCGCCGTACCGATCGTCTGCACGCATGAGCGCACAGGACACACACCTTTCTGGGGACCGTGGCCCCCGACTAAGGACGAGTTCGGGACTTGGGTCACGTGGGGTGGTTCGTGGTGGCCTACTGATTGGCGTCAGTCGACCGGACCGCCATCACGCTCTGCTCATGGTGACGGGCTGCCTCGCTGACCGCAAGGCGACCCGGGTGAAACGCGTTTCGCCGCTGTGGATAAGTGTTCGAAAAATCAAAAAGCTCGTCAGTTGACGCACTCTTTGCAGTGCAGAAACGTCCCACACCCCAGGCCGCGCGAGGTCGCCGCAATGTCGGACCTCTGCTGTATGATGCCGCGGTTTCAATCCGTGAACACGGGTAATACACCCGTACGGTCGCTCACTCTGAGTCACTTTCGTCGAGTGTGAGAATCCGAACCCTTGACGGCGTGCCACCGCCTGACCAGGGAAGATTTGATGACGGTCTAGACCCAGGACTTGCGTACGACTGGTCCTCTGGTCAGACTGCAAATAGCTGTTCGTAGCGGACAGCTACCGCCAGGAACACTCACACGTACCAACATCTACCCCGTGCGTAGCCGAGATCGAGGCTTATACACAGGCTGAAGTTCTACATGGTGTGCTACCTGGTCCACATCTTCCCGTCGTTCTCGACTTTGGACGAGTTCGGGCGCCGGGATTGCGGGGTCTTCCGTTGGCGCGGAAGGCCCCGCCTTTGTTTGACCAGCAAAAACGCACCCGCCGGCTCCGGTATGCGCACCGCGCCGAGTCGTGTTCGACCCGTCGACTGACCGTCGAACCGTCGTTCGAACAAATGGCCACTGTGACGTCGCTTACAGATAGACCGTACAGACGTTCGTTTATCGTGAAACGGTCAACGGTCGAACACGCATAAACGCCAAACAGGATTAAGTAGGCGATAGCCACTCCGGCCACTCAAGGCAAAAGCTTCCCGCTCAGTGGGACAGTCATCCCACGATACAAGCGTTCGGTTGGATTTTGAGCGTGACGGGATGCGTCGGGCGCGCTGGAAAAAGGTTGGTGAGGCATGCTCCGCCCCGTCCGACGCCGCTCCCGGACGTCCGAGTGGACTGAATGGGAGGAAGTCACGCCACCGCACTGCCCGCACGGACACCCCTTCTCCGCGGGCCGCGTTCTACTCGGCCACCAACCGGCGACCGATGGGGAGACGACCCGCGGCCACCGCACCTGGACGTGCCGGAACCGGCTCGAGTCCGGAGACGAGTGCGGAGCGACAATTCACGATCTGCCCGCCGGCTGGTGGTCCGAACACGGCACACCGCCGCTCAGACCCTCCTGAGCGGCGGTGTGAACATGGTCAGCTCTTTGCGGGTGATCTAACCGGCGACCGCCGCGACCAAAGCCGCGACCGCGGCCAGCGCGAGCAACGCCACCGCGCCGACGATGCAGGCCACCGCCCGCCGAACGCGCCGGTACTTGGCCACCGCCAGTCCGGACAGGGACACCAGCCGCGCGGCCGGATCGGTGACCGGGCCGCCGTCGACGAGCTCGGCCGGATCCGCGGTCGCCCACGCCACGATCCCGTTCGGACCGCCGCGTAACGCGAGCTGGGGCCGGATCGCTGTGGTCAGAATCAGGACCGCGACGGCCAGGCCGGCGACCGCGGCCCACCCGAGTACGCGGGTCGCCATCGGCAACCCGTCCCCGGGCGTCAACGCCGACACCGCGCCCGCCGCGGCGGCCCCGGTCAAGGCAAGCAACGTCGCCGCCTTCTGGTCGGCCCGGCTGAGCTCGCCGGTCACTTCGGTGATGCAGGTCGTCAACGTCGGCCCGGTCGCGGTGACCATGGCGGCCGGCGTCGAGGTTTTCTGGGGGATCATGTGCCTGCCTCTCTGGTGAGGGGTGGCGGGTCGGGCGTGCAGTTCTTGACGGGACACGCGCCCGACCCGCGTACCGGGGTCGGTCAGTCGGCGGCGATCGCCGCGGCGGCGCTCATGAGCAACGGGAAGTGCGCCGAGTAGAGCTCGCCGCCGGCGCGATGCACCGCACCGCACAACTCGGCGAGATCGCCGAACGGGAGCCAACGGGCCGCGGCGGCGTCGTCGCCGGCCAGCGCCTCGAGCCGCGCCGACGTGCGGTAGAGCGCGACCGTCGAGCACACCCACGCGTTATCGGTGTTGCGCGGGTCGTCGACGTAGGTGCGGGCCAGTACGACCGGCTCGACGTCGGCCAGGTCGACGCCGGTTTCTTCGCGCAACTCGCGCACCAGCGCGGCCGGCGCGGTTTCGCCAGGGTCGACCATGCCGCCGGGGATGGCCCACTGGTGGCAGTCGTCGCGCTCGATAAGCAGGACGAACCGGCCGTCGGACGTGTCGGCAACCACGATCGGGTCGGCCGCGGCGTTCTCGGCCCACTTACCCAAGTCACGGCCCACACGACCGGTACGGCCGAACGGGTTGCGCGGCCGACCGTCGACGACCTCGTACGACACCAGCGCGACCGCCTGGCGCTCGGCGTAGTCGATGCTGGTCGGGTCGGCGGTGTGGTCGACGATCCACGCGTCGTGGCTGGTCGCCAGTGCGTCGGCCTGCAACTCCGGCGGGGTGATGTCGACCGGCGAGTACGTCGGCCACGCCACCGACCAGGGTCGGGAGGACTCGGGGAGGTCGGCCCGGGCGGGAGTGATGGAAAGCATGGTGCGGGTGTCCTTCCTGGTGAGGGGGATCGGTTCGGGCGGATCGGGTGCGCAGTTCTTGACGGGACACGCACCCGGGCCGCGGGCTACTCGGAGGATTCAGCGGGCAGTGTGCCCGTCCTGGTTTCGCCACCATCAGCGTCGGGGCTCGAGGGGATCGGGACGGTTCGGGCGGCGACGATCCGCTCGTAACGCTCCTTCGCGGTCGCTCGAGCCACCCCGAGCCGCGCTCCGAGTTCGGCCCATGAGGCGCCGGCGTCGCGCATGCGCACGATCAAGTCCTCTTCCAGCGCGCGGAGGGTGTGCAGGAGCACCACGACGTCGGCCAGCGCTATACCGAGCTCGCCGGCGTTCAGGTCGTCAAATTCGCCGTAGTGCTGGAGGTCGGTCACGATCTGGCCGGCGAGACGGGCCACGACCGGGGCGTCGGGGTGGCCGTCGGCGGTGACGGTCAACGCCACCTTGAGCGGTCGGGCCGGCGTGGCGGTGCGGTGGGCGTACGTGCTGAGCCACGACCGGTCGGGCGGGTCGCTGTCGGGTGGGCTGGTCATCCGCTCCACTCCTTCTGTAGGGGAGTCCGTACACCACCACTGTATGGGTTCCCGTACATCGGAGGCAAGAACGAATATGCGAGTGTCGCGTCGGGGAGCGAAGTAGCGATCGTGCATCGACCCCCGGTAATACCGGTAATACCGGTAATGGAGCCGAGTTTCCGCAGGTCAAAGCGGGTGCGGTCCATTACCGGTGAAAAATCGACCGGTAATGGAGGCCGGAAACGGGGTCGCCGGAGAGGGTCGTTTCCGCAGGTCAGACGGCCTATTACCGGTACCCCGGGGAGCCGTTACCGGTCGGGTACGTGAGATACGGCAACGCCCCGACTCCCACCGCGGGAATCGGGGCGTTCGTGCTGCTCAGAGCGGGTTGAGGCGGTCGTTACCGGGGACTAGCCGCCGCGGGGCGCGTTCCGCGCGGTCCGGTCGACCAGCGACCGAAACCGCGGGTTGTGCCGATAAATAGCGATCATCGCGCGCACCCGCGCGTTCATATCGAACCCGTCGTCGAGCTTGGCCAGATTCAGCGCCCGGTAGTCGTCCTTGTGCAGGTACAGACCGACCCGTTGCGCGTCGTCGGTGGTCGGAATCAGCACCAGCGGTTCGTCGTCCTGGTCGACCGGGGCCGCGGCCCGGCCGCGCCCGGACGTCGTCGACCGCGCGGTGCTCTTCGCCGGCGGCGCGGTCTTCGCCGCGGTCGACTTCCGCGGCGTCCCGGACCCTCTCTCCGCGGGCGTACTGGCCGCTTTCTTCGCTGGCGGCCGACGCTTGCGCGCCGGCGCCGCCACCGCGGCGGCGTCCGAGCCGTCGCCGGCGAGCTCGCCGGCGACGCTCGAGTCGACCGCTACCGCGGCGTCCGCGGCCGGCTCAGCGTCCGGCCGGCTCCCGCCAGTGACGTTCAGTGCGCTCAGCAAATCCGGGTGCGTCTTGGCCATGTTCAGTCCCTCGACTTCCGTAGCTCGGCCGCGCTCAGCCCGACCAATTCCAGCGCTTCCGCAGCGAGCTCCCGGTACTCCCGCTCGGCCGCGTAGGCGCCCGACCGGCGCCCACCGCCCAAATCCGCCAACGCCACGTGCTGCTCGGCGGCGTCTTCATGCGCGGTCAACTCGCGCGTGATCGTCTCGGCGACCTGCACACCCGCCGCCCGTAGCTCGGCCTGGCGCGTCCGCGCGATCTTCATGCGGTCCGGGTGTGGGTGCACCCTCACCAGCGCTACCAGGTACGGCACCCCGAGCGGCGCGATCACCTGCGCGACCTGGCGAAGCAACGGACGGAGGTCCATCACCTTCGGCCCGGTCGGCAGGATCAACCCGTCTACGACCGGCTGCCCGTCGTCTCCGGTCAACAACGCCTTGAGCGCTTCGGACTTCTCCGCGCCCGGGAGGTCGGCCACCGCGAGATCGAACGCCGGATGCCGGCGGACGTCGCCGAGCGCGTTGTGGTCGGCGGTGCTCACCCCCGGCGCCGCGGTGAACGGGTACACGTCGCTGTCGGCCGCCTCGACCAGGTCGAGCGCGGATCGGTTCTGGTCGGCGTCGACGAGCAACGTCCGATATCGGGCGATCCGGGCCGCATTCAGCGCGGTATTGACCGCTGTGGTCGTTTTCGACACGCCGCCTTTGGGTCCGGCCACCGCCAGAACCCGGGCGCCATCACTCGCCATATGCGCAGCGTAGGGCCAAGATCGCTCACGTCAAAACGCGAACGCGTGAACACGCAAAAACGTCAATCCGGCCCGCCTACCAGCGAGAACACGTGTAAGGGGCCGTCTAACGTCCAAATCGAGTAGTTGTAACCTCTGAACTTCCATAGGTAAGTCGCAAGTTCCCCGGGGAGGTTCAGACGTGACCGACGCTCACCCCTACCGTCGGATCGTCGACGACATTCGTCGGGCGATCGAGGAGGGCGAGCTACGTCCGGGTGACCGGGTGCCGTCGATTCCCGAGCTCGGTCGGACGTACAACGTGGCCAAGACGACCGCGGAGCGTGTGCACGCCGCTCTACGGGCGGAGGGCCTCGTGGTCAGTCGCAAAGGTGCGGGCGTGTACGTCCGCACCTTCCAGACGATCGTGCGGAGCTCGCCGAATCGACTGGCCCGGTCGCGTTGGGGAGCCGGCAACGCGATTCAGGACGCTGACACAGCGCCCCGGCCTCGTACCGTCGACGTGCAGGTGGGTGAGATCCCCGCGCCCCGCTGGCTGGCCGAGCCGCTCGGCGTCGAGGTGGGCGACCTGATCGTCTACCGATCCCGACGGTTCGTTGTCGATGATCGCTCGGTTCAACTGGCGACGTCGTACGTAACGGTTGAAGTTGCCGCCGACGTCCCCGAGATCAAGCACACCGACACGGGTCCGGGCGGGATGTACGCCCGGATGGCTGAGCGTGGTCATGAGCCGACGCATTTCGTCGAGCGGGTGCGGTCGCGGATGCCGCTCGCGGAAGAGATAGCCACTCTCGAGTTGCCGCCCGGTACGCCCGTTATGGAGATAACAAGGCGGGCCATCACTTCTGACGACCGCTGCGTGGAAGTGAACCGAATGATCGTCGATGCGACGGTCTACGAGCTGGATTATCACTTCAACGCGTGAACCTACCCGGGTAGGTGTCTTGACCTACCCGGGTAGGTCGGCGTGTACTGGTCGCGGAACGTTCGCACGCCGCGACTGACTGTTGATCGCACGGGTGAGCGGTCCGGCCTAACTGGTCGGGAGCGGTTCGACTGGAACCCGTGCCGCACCCGACCTCCCCCTCACGGAGAGGTTCGGAGCCTTGTTCACTCGAAACCGGTACGTCCCCGAGCGCGCGTCGATGAGCACGCTTCTGGCTGCACTCGGCCGGCTGTCGCTGGCCTGGCTGATCGCGCTGACCGCGGCGGGTGTCCTGCTGCGTCTCGCCGTGTTCGGCAATCCGGGCCTCACGTACGCCGGCATGGTTCTGGCGCTCGGCGCGATCGCCGCCACCACGGCCACCTGGGTCAAGTTCGGCGAGACGTTCGATCGGTGGTGCTGCTCTCGCCGGCGTTGGGCCTGGTCGTGACCCCGCACGACGGAACGCACCACATCGCACAGTCCCTGGCCATTTGTAGCGCCAGGGCGCGGCTCGACTTGGAACCCGTACCGCGCCCCGGCTCTCCCCTCACGGAGGAGGCACTCAGTATGACTCTCCTGATCGGGCGCCGACGCGCCCCGAAGTACGACCCGATCGCGGAGGCCGAGGCCACCGCGGCGGCGGCCCGGATCGCCGAGTCCCGCGCCGCCGCGGCCCGCGCCGAGGTCGAGCGGATGACCGCCGAGGCCGCGGCCCGGCCGCTGATCGCCGAGGCCGAGCGGGAGGCCGCCCGGCTGACCGCCGCCGCCGAGGCCGAGGCCGCCGAGCGCAACCGCGCCGCGGTCGAGCGTGACCGCCAGTACGCCAAGGCCGAGCGGGAGATCCGCGCGGAGAAGCGCGCCGAGACGCTCCGCCAAATCGGCCCGGTCGTCCCCCTGCTGGTCGTCAACGGCGCCGCGATGTTCGGCCAGATCTCCGCCTACCTGGGCCTGGCCGGCGAGAACGTGAACATCGTGGCCGCGTTGGCACTGGCCGCGCTGGTCGCCTCCGCCGCGGAGGTCATCAGCGTCTACGTGCAGTGGCACTCGCACGACGCGTTGCTCCGCAAGGACGGGCTGACCGCCGCCAAGCTTCGCCGCGCGTCGTACCTGATCGCGCTGGTCATCGGCGGCGTCAACTACTCCCACTTCAGCGACGGATGGCAGCCCACGACGGCCGCGGTCGTGATCGGTCTGTGCAGCGTCGTGTCCCCGTGGCTCTGGGGCCTGCACACCCGCCGCGCACAGCACGTCCAGTTGGTCGCGGAGGGCCGCGCGGACACCCCGGGCGCGCTGTTCGGAATCGAGCGCCGCCGCGCGTTCCCGATCCGGACGTGGAAGGCGCGCCGCTGGAGCATCGACAACTGGGTGACCGACCCGCGCGACGCCTGGGACGGCTTCAAGGCCGAGTACGCCGGCGTCGTCGCCGAGCGGGCCGAGCGCAAGGCCGCCGGCAAGAACACCAAGGCCGGCGCCCCCTCTCCGCGGGCGATCGTGTCCGAACCGGCCGGCGAGCTCGCCGAGTCAACGACCGGGCCGTCCGGTGACCCGTACATCGACGACCCGGCCGCGGTCGTCGTGCTCGAGCCGACCACGGACGTCGACCTCTACCGCGACGAGCCGACCGCCGCGGAGTACGACGCGCTCGAGCCCACCGCGGACGACGAGCGAGCCTGGGACGCCCGGGAAGACGACGCCTACGGGCACACGCTCAGCGACCCGGAGCCGGCCGCCGAGATCGCGCCGCTGTCCGAGGCCGAGCGCGCCGCGCTGGCCGCGGAGACGGCTCTTCAGGCGTGGCACGCCACCCACGACGGCACGCCCCGGATGGACTGCCCGCTGTGCCCGGACCCCGAGCCGGAGCGCTCGGCCGAGCTCGCCGAGCTGAGCAAGGCCGACGTGGTGCTGATCGCGGTCCGCTCGCTGGGTGGCGACCCGGCCAGCGAGTCGGCCAAGGCGTACGCGAGCCGCGCGGTCACCTGGGCCGCCGACCGGGGCGTGGTCATCACCCGGACGTACGTATACGACGCGCTCCGCCGGCACCGTGCCCGGCTGACCGCCGCCGGCGACCGCACCGAGCCGAACAACGTGGTGGCGCTGCCGACCAGCCGCAAGGCGACCACCAGCAAGCCGACCAGCGCCGAGCCGTGGCCGCTGGACTGCACGGTGTGCGGCGAGTCCTACGGCCCGTTCGCCACCGAGGACGAAGCGCTGAGCGCCGCCGGCCTGCACGACAGCGAGACGCACAACGGCCAGCCGACCGCCGCCGTCCCGTTCGGCCCGATCGCCGCCAGCCGCCAGCGCTGAGCGCCGCACCGCGCCGCCGAACCACTCGGCGGCGCGGCGTACGGCCCCGCGGTAGCGACCCCATACCTGCTCTGAACTGGGAGTTCGACCAATGCTCACTAACGTTTTTACGACTTCACGCGAAAACGCGATCACGTCAATCACGGGTGCTGAGATCGAGCGGGCCGCCGACCGGCGCTGCCGCGAGATGCACCCCGGCCGGTACGGCAAGGCGACCGGCGGCCACCAGCACCCGAACGGCCCGTGCGGCGAGTGCCTGCACGTCGCCCGCGAGGCAGACGCCGCGATCGCCGCGGAGTTCGACCTCCCGGCCGAGATCGAGCCGAGCGTCGGCTACGTCGACGTGGTGGCCGTCGAGCGGGCCACCGCCGGCGAGAAACTCCCGCTCACCCCGACCGAGTTGGTCGAGTCGGTGTACCTCATGCGCGCCGACGGCCTGGCCCCCGAGATCATGGCCCGCCGCCTGCATCTCCCCGAGATCACGCTCGAGGCGCTCGACCTGGTGCTCGGCGTCGTCGAGGCGATCGCCGCCCCGCTCACCGCGGCGACCGGGCGAAGCACCAGCGCCCCGACCCTGACCGCCGTACCCGCGGACGTGGCCGCATGATCGACGACACGCTGTTCTACCTGGGCACCCACCACGAACACTGGCTGGGCTTCGCCGGCGTGCCGCTGTTCGTCTCCCACCGCCGCCTTGCCCGCCGTCGCACGTTCCCCCGCGCCATCGCCGAATGGGCGCTGGACTCCGGCGGTTTCTCCGAGCTCAGCCTCTACGGCGAGTGGCGCACCAGCCCGGCCGCCTACGTCGCCGCGGTGCGCCGCTACGACGACGAAATCGGGATGCTCGGCTGGGCCGCTCCGCAGGACTGGATGTGCGAACCGGTCATGCTCGAGCGCACCGGCCTCACGGTGGCCGAGCACCAGCGCCGCACCGTCGAGAACTACGTCGTGCTGCGCGACCTATGGGCAGGCAGCGACGAGTCCCCCGACCTGGCCCGCACCCCGGAGTGCTGCCCGTTCATGCCCGTCCTTCAGGGCTGGACGGCCGACGATTACCTGCGGTGCGCGGAGATGTACGACGCCGCCGGCGTCACGCTCTCCCACCACCCGATCGTCGGGATCGGCTCGGTCTGCCGCCGGCAGGCAACCACCGAGATCCGCGACGTCATCAGCCGAGTCAAAGCCGAACTGGACGTCGACCTGCACGGCTTCGGCGTCAAAACCGACGGCCTGGCCGTCTACGGCCCGGACCTGCGCGCCGCCGACAGCATGGCCTGGTCCTACGCCGCGCGTCGCCGCCCGCCGCTACCCGGGTGCACCGCGCACAAGAACTGCGCGAACTGCCCGCGCTTCGCGCTGGGTTGGCGGACCCGCGTGCTCGAGGTGCTCAACGGACCGGCCCCGACCAGCGGCAACGGGGCGGTGGCGGCATGAAGCACACCCCGACGCGCGGGTGCCCGTTCTGCGGTCGGATCGAGGCCGGCGACGTCGAACACACCTGGCACAGCACCGCCGGAACGGTCGTGGCGTTCACACCCCACCACCCGGTCGTCCCCGGTCACCTGCTGTTCGTCCCCGAGGTCCACGTGGTCGACGCCGCCGACGCCCCGGACGTCACCGCACTGACGATGGGCCGCGCCGCCGCGTACCTGGCCGAGCTCGGCGTCGACGCGCACCTGATCGCCAACGTCGGCCCCGACGCCGACCAAACCGTCTTTCACCTGCACATTCACCTAGTTCCCCGAGTCCGCGGCGACGGCGTGACGATGCCGTGGACCGGCCAACGCCGGGAGGCGACAGCATGACCGCCACGACGACCGCTCTTCGGACCCTGTTCACCGCCGCCCGCCGCTGCAACACCGCCCCCGAGCCGTTCTGCCTCGGTGGCCCGCTCTACGGCGACGCAATGCGGGCGTACAAGCGGGCGCCCCGCGGCCTGCGCGCGCTGGTCTGGGCTACCGCCAGCGTCGCCGGCGCTCTCGACTACCGCCGCGGCGCACCCCCTCTCCGCGGGCTGGCCCACCTCAACGTCGCCGGCGCCGCCTGGCCGGCCGTTCACCCCTACCGGGCGCGCGCGACGCTCACCCACGGATGGGCCGCGCTGCACGACTGGGGCCACATCCGGGCAGAGGTAATCAACGACGGAGAGACACTCTTCGCGCTGACGACCGACTGGGAAGCCGTCCGCGACCTGCTCCCCGAGCTCGCCGCCAACTACGACATGCCGCCGCTGACCCCCGACCTGATCGGCCCGGACTCGGTGCGCCACGTGCGGGTCGAGGCTGACCCCGACGCTCCCGAGGACGTCGAGCGTTGGCACATCACCTGCAACGCCACCGCCGGCGGCCCGATTCGACCGCTGACCGACATTGACGACCGCACGTTCCGCGCGGTCTACGTCGATCTCGGAAGCGCCACCTTCGCGGCGCTGTTCACCGAGTTCGCCCGCGACCCGAGCGCCCGCGCGGCGATGCCGCGGGCGACCTGCACGGACGACGAAATCAGCTGTGTCCGGCGCGTACTGGCTGAGCTGACCGAGGCGTCCGCGACCGAAGACGACCCGCGGCTACGCGTCGCGCTGGCACACCTGGAAGCCGCTCACCCGGGCGCGTGGTTCGCGCTCGGTGGTGCGCTGGTCGAGCGGGGCGAGGTCTGATGGCCCGCGCCCGCGCAACGTCGCTGAGCGACGACGGCGCGCTGGTCGCCGCCGCGATCGTCGACGACCGCCCGCCGGCGCTGCCCTACTGCCACACCGACCCGACCAGCGCCACGCCGGCGCTGGTCGGGTCGGACGGGTACGCCTGGCTGGCCCCGGCGCTGGCCGACCTGGTCGACCTGGTCAAGCCGGCCGCGGTGCGCTGCCAGGTGCACGGCGTCCGGATGCACCTGGACGGGGTGCCGCTGCTCTACTGCTGCCCCCGCTGCGACGTCGACGTTCCGCCGGCGGGGGCGGTGGCGGCATGACGACGATCACCCGCCGCCACGTCGGCCACACGATGACCGTGCACGCGCCCCGCGCCGGCACGGGGGAGTTCGACCCGGCGGCGTTCCGCGCCGACCTCGACCACGTGGTGCTCGGCCTGGACGTCGAAACCCGCGCGATCGTCGAGGACAGCCCCGGTCACTTCGGCCCGGACGCCGGCCTCCGGCTGGTGCAACTGGCAACCTCGGACACCGCCTACGTGCTCGACCCGGCCGACCCGCACCAGCGGGCCGCGCTGGTCGAGACGCTGACTGACCAGCGGCGACACTTCGTCACCCACACCAACTACGACGTGTTGGCGGTCTGGTCGGCGTTCGGGATCTCGCTCGGCCAACGCGTACTCGACGCGCACCTGTTGTCCAAGCTGCTCGACCCCGACGAGCGGGCCGGTCACGGACTCAAAGATCTCTCCGACCGGTTCCTCGACGACGGACTGTCCCGCGCGGAGAAGGCACTTCACCAGCGCATGTGGCGCCTGGCGCCGAGCGTGGTGCGCGCCGCCGGCGACACCAGCGTGGGCCGCTGGGGCTGGGACCATATCCCGGTCGACGATCCGGACTACGTCACCTATGCCGGTCTGGACGCGATCTACGTGCGGCGTCTGCTGCCGAAACTGCTGTACCGCTGCGCGTCGTTCGCGCACCTGGTCCCGGTCGAGCACTGGTTGGCCACACAGTCGACCGGCATCACGATCCGCGGGCTACTGCTGGACGTCGATTACACCCGCCGCGCGTTGGCCGCGGCGTCGGCCGCGCAAAACCGCGCGGACGCCGAGATCCGCCGCGCGCTCGGTTGCTCGGCGACCTCCCCGCGGTTCGCCGATTGGCTCGACGGCCAGGGTGTGCAGGGGCCGCGCACCGAGGGCGGTCAATTGCAGGTCACCGGCGACACGCTCACCGCGTTGATGGCCGATCTCGAGGCCG
Source organism: Cryptosporangium aurantiacum (assembly GCF_900143005.1). Classification (NCBI taxonomy): domain Bacteria; kingdom Bacillati; phylum Actinomycetota; class Actinomycetes; order Cryptosporangiales; family Cryptosporangiaceae; genus Cryptosporangium; species Cryptosporangium aurantiacum. The sequence goes on along the minus strand of NZ_FRCS01000036.1, from coordinate 9,844 downwards.
GCCGCCAGCGTCTCTCGCCGGCCGCCGCGGCGCTGGTCGAGGCCCGGTACCGGGTGTCCAAGTCGTCGAACATCACGTCGAACCTGCGGTCGTTCCTCGCGCACGCCGACGACGACGGGCGGGTGCACCCGCAAATCAACACGATGCGGGCGCACACCGCGCGCATGTCGATCACCCACCCGGCGCTCCAGACGTTGAAGAAGGGCAACGGATTGCGCCACTGCTTCCGCGCCGACCCCGGCCACGTCCTGATCGGCTGCGACTTCTCGCAGGTCGAGGTGCGGGTGGCCGCGGCGCTCTCCCGCGACACCAACCTCATGACGGTCATCGCGTCCGGTCTGAAGCTGCACAACGAAACCGCGAAGCTGATGTTCGGCGACCCGTTCACCGAGGCCCAATACAAGCTCGCCAAGATCGCGACGTTCCTCACTCAGTACGGCGGTGGCGCCGAGGCGCTGGCCTCACAGACCGGCGTCGACGACGCCACCGCGGCCGAGGTCATCCGGCTGTGGAAAGCCGCGTACCCGGGCGTCGGCGCGTACGGAAAGCGGCTCGGCCGCTGCGACACGGTGGTGACTGGATCGGGTCGACGCGTTCCGGGCAACCCGGCCCGCCGCTACGCCAACGCCAACTACGCGATTCAGTCGACGGCCCGCGACCTGCTGGTGGCCGCGGTGCACACGCTGGTGACCCGCGAGGGACTCGACCCGGCCGCGCTGTGGCTGTTCGTGCACGACGAAGTGATCGTGCAGGCCCCCGCCGACCAGGCCGAAAAGGTCCGCGACCTGGTGCACCAAACGATGACCACCGCGTTCCGCGGCGTCCCGATCGCCGCGGAGGCCGAGATCGTCGGCACGCACTGGGGTGAGGCCGGCGAGCTCGCACCGGCCACCGCGACGCCGGCGGTGGCCGCATGAAATCTCTTGCCGTTGTGTATGGGTTCCCTTACAGTTGCTGTATGGGAGTCCGTACAACCCGATGCGGGGTGATGCCAGGTATGACGCGCCGATCCATCCCGATGAGCGTCCGGTACGACCCGACCGGAGCACGCAACCACGGCACCCCGACCTGGCCGCTCGGCTACGCCCCGGCCGGCCTGGTCACCCGCCGCCAACTTCGTCTCCGCGGGCTGTGCCCGGGCCGCGGCAACGAGCCGGTCGGGCAACTGCGGTTCACCTACCGCGGCCGACCGTGCTTCGCCTACCTCTACCGGCTCGACCAGGCACGACCCAAGCGCACCGCCACCCCGGCCGTGCTCGAGGCGCTCGACCGCGCGATGGCCGCGCGCCGCTGGTGCCCGACCTGCAAGACGCACAAGCCCTACTGCATCCCCACGTCGCTCGGCGAATGCCCCGAGCACCAGTACCCCGACCCCGCGACCGCACCGACCAGCACCGATGTACGCGACGAGCCGGCTCCCCACTGCCAAGAAGAGCGCCGGCCCGCCGCCACCCCGACCCCCTACGAAGGAAGCGAGGCAGCCCGATCATGACGGTTACCGACGTGGCCGGCGCACTGGCCACCCACCCCGGTTGGACACTGGCCCTACTCGGCGTGCTCTTCGCCGGCGTCGTGGCTCTGTTCGACCTCTGGGGACTCCGCAAGTTCCTGGCCTGGCCGTGGCGCCTGGTCACCGGCGGCATCATCGTTCGACCGACCGGCAAGTGGGATTCGCGCTGGACGACCGCGGCCCCCGAGCACCCCGCCGACCGGCCGGCGTTCCGCGGCGAGTGGTACCCGCGCACCCGCTGGGGCCGCATGCCCGGATATCAGCGCATGGTGCTGCGCTGGGTCGCGTTCGCCGCGCTCTACCTGCTGTGGCGCTTCACCCTGCCGATGCTCTGCGTGCTGGTGATCGTCGCGATTGTCGTCGTAGGCCGCCAGGTGCTCCGCGTGTCGGAGAACTGGTGCCGCAACCAGGTCGCCAGCGGCGTCGTTCCTGCGATCGAGGGGCCGCTGGGCTACCGCAACACCGACCCGGCCGAGTGGCTCGCACTGCCCCGCCCGCGGCTGGTCTGGGTGCCGATCGCGCTGCCCGCGCGGGTGACCCGGGCGGTCCGCCGCTGGGAGAGCCTCGAGCACCTGCTGGGCCGGCTCGGACTGCCGACGCTGCGCACGCCGCTGCACGACGACAACGCGCGGGTGATCGTGTCGCTCCCGGTCGAGCTCGCCGATGACACGGCGGTCAAGGAGATCAAGCGCCGCCTGACCTCGCGACTGCCGGAAGGACCGTGGAAGGCCGAGCACACCGACCAGGCGCTCGAGATCGTGCTCACCCACCCGAAGCGACCGCCGGCCGAGTGCTGGTACGACGCCGACGCGTACAAGCGATTCACCGTCGACAACATCCCGATCGCACAAAAGGCCGGCGGGGAATGGTTCTCACTCCCGGTCAAGGAACTGACGCCGCACGGCATCATTTCCGCGACGACCGGATGGTGCAAGACGACAACCGCGAACGTCATCGTGGCGCACACCGCCGGTCACGGTGCGCACGTGTTCATCAACGACCCTAAGCGGGTCGGCTACGTGCGAGCGTTCGGCGACATGGACAACATCACCATTCGCACGACCGTCGACGGATGGCTCGCCACGATCGACGAATTTCTCGCCGAAATGGAGCGCCGCTACTCCCTGATCGAGGAATTCCCCGAAATCAAAGACAACCCGGAACTGTATTTCCAGCCGTGGTTTCTGTTGAATGACGAGCGCGGCTCTTATGTGCAGGAAATCCGGGACCGCTGGAAGGCCGACGGCGGAAAGGGCACCCCGGAAGCACTCCGCAAGGAAAAGCGGATTCTGTGGCAGTCCCGGGCCGCGGCCATGTACGTCGCGGACGCTGCACAACAGGCCGGCCTCGACGTGTTCGTCGACTCCGACGGCCGCGACCAGCGTATGTGGCGGATCGCCTCCGGCCCGCAGACCCGCTCGAGCTGGCTCATGCTCTTCCCCGGCGTCACCCGCATCCGCGCGGCGATCAAGAAAGGCCGCGCGGTAATCGGACTCGGCGTCGACAAAGTGGAAGAGGTGCAACTCGCGCTGATCGACGACGCCACCGCCCGCGAATTCGCCGCGCTCGGTATCGAAATCGGGGTGCGGGAAGCATTCGAGCGCGAAGAGCGAATTCGGGCGCTTCGTGAGGGGTCCGTCCCGGCGGGGGACTCCGCCCCCGTGGCTGGAGAGACGGCCGCCGGCGTCCCGGGACAGCGCGGGGACGGGGACGCCACCGAGAATGGCGCGCCGGCCGCTGGAAAGGGAAACCTGCACGTCATTCACGGGGACGGCGGAAACGGTCCCCGGGACGATGAGTCGGATTCAGACGACCGCGGCGGGGACAATTCCGAGGACAGCGACGGGGACGCCGACGACGACCTGATCGTCGGACTCAAGGCCGCCGCGGAATTCCTCTCCGACCGATTCGGCACGCCCATTTCGGAAGAGACATTCAAGAAAGCACGCCAGCGGGCGAACGAGTCCGGCGGTATCCGCGGAGAGACACGCCGGGGTGACCGCCCGGCGTGGCCCCGTCTGGCTCTGACAGAGTGGCACTCTCAGCGCCCCCGAGCGGGAGCGCGCTGAGCCATGACGTGGAAGGGGTCGTATGACCTAGCAACGGAAAACGCCCCGGCCGCCGAGGCGGTCGGGGCGTTCCCGATGTCTTCGCCAGGTGTTACCAGCACCTGGCGGCGGGCCGAAATGCAGTGCGCCAGCAAAGCGATTTTGTACCCGGATCGAGGCTAGCACCCGATGAGTGCCACAGCACCACGGGCGGACCGCTCCTCGCTTGAGCGAGTCCGCACCACCCTTGCAGGTCGCGTCGCACGTGACAGCGGTGACCAGATCGACGCCCGTTGCCCCGTGCCCGAACACGGCGGCGACACCAAGCCGTCGGTATCGGTGACCTGGCGAATCGCCCGCAACGGCGGCGGCCGGACGTTCATCACCTGCCACCGCGGATGCGACGACACGGCGGTGCTGGCCGCGCTCGGACTCGAGCTCGCAGACCTCTACGACGAGCCCCGGGCGGTGCCGAGCGACCCGGCACGCCGCCGCGGACGCACCCCCTCTCCGCGGGCTGCCCGCTCGGCGGCGCGACCGGCGGCCGAGCGACCCGGCGGCCCGGCCTCGAGCACGCCGACCGACTCGAGCGCGACCGCCGCACCGGCGCCCCGCCGCGGCCGACGACCGGCCGCCGAGATCGAGTCCGAGCACCCGTACTGCGACGCCGCCGGCGAAGTGCTGTTCACCGTCGTGCGCTGGCTGAGCGACCCGAAGTTCTCGACCCGCCGGCACGACGCGTCCGGCCGCTGGAAGCCCGGCGCGGTGCCCGCGGCCGACCGCGTGCTCTACCGGCTCCCCGAGATCGCGCCGGCGATCGCCGCCGACGCCCCGATCTACGTGGTTGAGGGCGAGAAAGACGCCGACGCGCTGGCCGCCGCCGGCGTCGTGGCCACCACCGCCCCGTTCGGCGCCCCGGCGGTCCCCCAACCCGGCTCGACCGCGACGTGGTCCGCGGCGAACAAGTGGCTTCCGCAGTACACCGCCGCACTCGCCGGCGCGCATGTGGTGATCGTGCACGACCGCGACCCGCTCGAGCCCGGCGCCGCCGCCGGCCAGCGCTACGCCGCCCACATCGCCGGCGAGCTCGCCGCGGTCGCCGCCTCCGTCCGGATCGTGCGGGCCGCGGCCGGCAAGGACGCCGCCGACCACCTGGCCGCCGGCCACCCCGTCGACGCGCTCGAGCCGGTCGACCTGGCCGCGCTCCGCGCCGACCTGGCCGCGCTCGAGGACTCGACGGCCGGCGACGTCGCCGGCGACCAAACCGACGGCCTGGCGCCCGCTCAGCGCACCGCCCCGTCCGGCCCCGAGCCGGACGTCGACAACGTGATCCCGATGCCCGGGCACAGCACCCGCACCACCGTCGACCCCGAACCGGGCGGCGGCGGTGGCGGGTCCAACCGGCGTATGGCGATCCGCCGCGACCGGTTCGACGTCGTCGACGGCTCGCTGTGCCAGATCAAGACCGAGAAGGTCGAGCCCACCGCCGACAACCCCGAGGGCTGGGAGAGCTACGCGGTCGAGCTCATCAACGCCGCCCCGAAACTGCGCAACCGGCTCCGCTACGAGCTCGGCGACGGCGGTCGATCGCGGGTCGAGCACTTCGACCTCGAGGTGAGCTACGGCGCCGGCGACGACGCCGAGTCCGTGGTGCTCGAGGCGCTCGACGATCGCGAGTGGGAAAAAGTCACCTGGGTGCACGAACTGCCGTGGCCGGTCGCGATCGACGACACCAGCGCCGGCCGCTCGAAACTGCGCAAGGCGATCGTGCAGACCTCCGGCCCGATCCCGGTTGAGACGCTGTACGGCCGGCTCGGCTGGTGGGAGATCGGCGACCGCTGGGTGTACCTGCACGCCGCCGGCGCGATCGACCAGAACGGCCCCACCGACCGGGTACGGGTCAAGGTGCCAGGCAAGTACGAAGACTTCGCGTTGCCGGCCCCGGCCGACTCCCCGTTGGCGCTGCGTAAGGCGCTGGTCGCCTCGCTGGTCGAGCCGATGAATTCCGACGTGCCCGACCGGCTCATGGCCCCGATGCTGTGCGCGGCCTACCGCGCGGTGCTCGGCTACTCCCGGGTGACGCTGCTCCCGACCGGTCTGCGCGGCACCGGTAAAACCGCGCTGGCCGCGATCGGGCAACAACACTTCGCACCCGGCACCGACTACCGGCGCCTGCCGTTCGGCGCCGGCGAGCTCGCCGGCACGCTCCCCTCACTGGAAGAGCACCGGTTCATCGTCGGCGACATGTTGCAGGTGCTCGACGACGTGGCCCCGGACACCGGCACCGAGGCAATGGGCAAGCGACAGAACGCCCTGGCCCGCTCGCAGGCCGAGCGCCGCGGCAAGGACCGCCGGATGCGCGACCGCGCCGGGGTGCACCCCGAGCACAAGCCCAACGGCCTGTTGGCGATTACGACCGAACAGTGGGCCGGCGTCGACTCGGCCGAAACCCGCACGGTCGGACTCGAGGTCCGCAAAGGAGAGTTCAACCCGCTCACCGTGTACGGGCCGCTGGACTCCGACGGCCGCCCGATGCTGCGCGCCGTGGTCACCGCGACGATGGCCATGCACTACGCGGCCCGGATGCCGCTTACCCGCTGGTTGTCCGACACCGGGGCTCAGTTCCGCGACGCGCTGGTGGATGAGTCCAACGACCCCGGGGTCGAGGCCCGCCGCGCCGAGTCGTTCGGCGACCTGGCCGTGGGCGGTCGGGCGTTGCTCGACATGTGCCTCGAGCGCGAAGCGATCAACCAGGAAGAGGCCGATTACTGGTGGGCGCGGTTGTGGGCCGGCCTACTCGAGGCCAAGCGCGCGATGGCCGCCTCCCGCGACCAGCGCCGCCCGCACGACATCGCGCTCGAGTTGCTCCGTACCGCGTTGCTGCGCAAAACCGCCGCGGTGGCCGACCGGGCGACCGGCGAAGAGCCGGCCGACCCGGCGTTGCACGGTTGGGAGCCGGCCCCGGGCGGGTCGGTCGCCGGCATGACGACCTGGCGGCGGGTCGGCGCGGTAATCGGCTGGGCCGACGAAACCGCCTACTACCTGCTGCCCACCGTGGCTACCGAGATCGCCGCGAAGGAAGCCCGCGGCGGCGGTGTCCCCTGGCCGTACAACCACGTCTCGCTCGGCGCGATCTTCGCCGACGCGAACGTGGTCACCCGCTACTTGGACAAGAAATCCGGCCAGTGGCGCAACCAGGTCGGCCGCACGATCGGCGCGCTTGGCAAGCAATCGCGGGTGTGGGAGATCCGCCGTGACGTGCTGTTCCCGCCGGTCGACGACGACGAGCTCGACCCGAACGACCCCGCCGACCCGAACGGCCCGCCGCCGGCCGGTGACGCGCTGATGCTGCCGCTTCCCGAGCCGGCCGACGCCCCGGTCGACGACGCGCTCGAGCCGGCCGACGAGATCGTCGACGCCGACGCCACCGACGACACCGTGGCGCCCGGCGCGCTGGTCGACCCCGAGCTCGAGCACGCCGAGTCTAAGCAGGACGAACCGGAAACGGCGCTAATAGAGACAACAGGGGAACACATCGGACACGCCGCCGGCTCGCCGGCGGCCCAACCCCCGACCAGCGGCGACGACACACCGACCGACTCGCAGCAACCAGCCGCACGGCCCGCTGAGAGCCACGGAGAGCCCCGAAACCCCCTCTCCGCGGGCTCTAGCAACCCCGAAACCGGCTCAGGCGATCTCAGCGGCGCGTACCGGGCCTACGACGCTCCCGCGCTGGTGTGCGCCGCCGACGTCGGACACCTGGCCACCCTCGACGGCCAGGGCCGCTCAGTCGAACTACCCGCCGATCTTCCGCGCGGCCTGGCCGCGCTGCCTGAGCTGTGCCGATGGGCCGAAACCGCCGTACATCTGGGACACCCCGGCATCCGCCGCGGTGCACGCCACGCCTACGGCCAGGTCTGGCTACTGCCCGACGCCCGCGCGCGGCTCGGGCTCCCCGCCCACCTCCCGCAACGCGAACGCGACGAACCCGAGTCCAAGACGGCCGCGAACATCCGGGCCGCGCTCGAGTCCGCCGGCTGGTACGTCGCCGGCCGCGCCGGCATCGCCCCCTGGACGACCGTGTACCGCGAAGGGGGCCGCCGCCTCGTGCTGGTCGTTCCCGAGTGGCTTGCCACCGGAAGCCGCGTGGCCGTGTTCGGCGAAGACGAGCCCGACGTCGACGGCCCGACCCTGGCCCGCCGGCTCGGCCTGTACTGCGCAACCGTCGGCATCCCGCACCAGTGGTCCCCGGCGGTCACCGGCCACCAGCTCATCGCCGCCCACCGCCCCCGACTGATGAACAACGACCGTCCCGAGATGCCCCCGCCGGCCCGCCGGCCCGCACTCGAGGCCGAGTACGCCTGGCAGCGCGCCCCCGAACCCGACGAGTTCGCCAAGCGATACGCGCACGCCTACGACAAACACGCCGCCTACCTTGGAGTGGCCTCAAGCCTGCAACTCGGCTACGGCGCGGCCCGGCACATCGACGAGCCGTTCGACTGGACGCTCGAGACGTGGCGCGACGTCCCGGCCTACCTCCGATTCCGGGTACCCACCCTCGAGCACGCCCGCCTACCCGACCCGCTGCAAATCCTCGGACGGGGCGGCCCCCGCCAAACGCTCTGGGCCACCACACCGACCATCCGAAGCCTGGTCGAGTTCTGGGACGTAGAGATCGACGTGCGCGAGGGCTACGTCTGGGATCTCGGCGACGGCACCGACCGCATCCTCGAGCCCTGGTACGAGACACTCCGCAACGCACTCCTGATCGCCGAGTCGATCGCCAACCTCGACCCGGCCGAGCGACGCCGTGCGATCGCGCGACTCAAGCTCAAGATGAGCCCCGAGCTACTCCGCGCCGTACTCGAGCTCGACCGCGGCGACGCCGACGCCGCCGCGGTGCTTGCCGCGATCAAGGGCAACTACCGCGGCGCAATCGGCCGCCTCGACGCCGAGACGATCCGCGACACCGCCCACCGACTCTGGCGCCCCGACATTCGCCACCACGTCGTCGCGCAAAGCCGCTACGCAATCAACCGGAACATTCACAAGGCCGCCGAACACGACGTGTACCCGCTCGCCGTGCTGACCGACTGCATCGTGATCGCCAGCGACGAACCCGACCCGGTAAAGGCACTCCCACCCGGCTGGAAACTCGGCTGGACGCTCGGATCGTTCAAACACACCGGGACCGCAGAAATGAGCGAAATAGCACCGCTCCTTACCCGCGGCCCGCGCCCGATCGCGACCAGTCGAGACGAAACCGGAAACGTCAAAGAATACGGCCTGATTGACACCCTCAAAGGCAAGCACCGGAGGGCCGAGTAATGGCGAAAAACACCGGATCCGGAAGCGGCGGCGGGTCGAGCTCGAGCCGCCGCGGCGGTAGCGGCGGCGGGTCCGGCCGCGGCCGGCGCAACACCGACCCGCCCGCCCGCTACCGCGACAAGAAGAAGATCGTCGACCCCGACGACGCGTGGCGCAACGCCGTCGGCAACCGCCGCGCCAAGTCCGTCACCTGGGGCCAGAAGGTCAAAGACGTGCTCAAGGCCAACGGCGGCGACCGCTCGGCCACGATGGAAGCGCTCGGAATCAAGGACAAACGCACCCTCGACCGCTGGCTCAGCGGCAAGGGCAAGCCGTCCCGAGCCTCCCAAGGACGCATTGATGGCGCCTACAACCGGCCAGAGACTCGCCGCGGTGCGATGCCCGCCCGGCGGGTGAACCGGCTCAAGCGCGACGGCATGAAGGTCAAGGCGCACGGCAGCATTGCGGCGAACGCGGACCCCAAGTACGCCCGAATCCGCGGAATTGCGGTCACGCTCCCGCCCGATGCCACCGAACGGATATTGGACGCGTACGCGGAGGGCGGCCCGGAAGCCGCGCAAGCGGCGCTCTTGGAAGAAATGCGCGAGCACTACAACAACGTCACGAATTCCGGAATGGCGTGGGGAATGAGTGATCTCGACCAGTTCAGCATTTCTGATTTGAGCGAACAAGAGCGGCTCGATATGGGTTGGGACGACCGCGACGACTAATAAGGTCGCTCGAATATCTCGGCCCAAAACCGTTATTATGTTAACGTCATAGCACAGGCACTAGCACTTTAACGTTTTAACGTTAAAGTGTTTTTGCGTTTTTGTGTTTAAATGGCAAATGGCTAATTCGAGGTCACTACCTGCGATTAACGTTAGCCTCGACGAGCATTTAACGTTTTCGCGCTAAAGCGCGAAATTGCTTTTTGCATTTGGCCGCGCGGAGCGCGTGCCCTACCCGGCCTCGCCGG
>NZ_FRCS01000035.1 GCF_900143005.1 Cryptosporangium aurantiacum | reverse complement strand
TGGAAACCCACGGTCACGCCGAAACCGGTGATCAGGTAGGCGACCACGGCCATGGTGGCGTCGAGCGCCGTAAGGCCCCAGCCCCAGGCGATCGGTACCGCCGCGATCAGGGCGATGAACGGCAGCGTGACGAAGACCCACAGCGTGGCCAGCGAGAACGTGGAGTGGGCGCCGTCGAGCAGGGGTTTCTGTTGGCGCCGCACCGCCGCCGGTCGGGTCGGTGCTGCTGTGGTCTCAGTGTCCATACAGTGGGCTCCTCGTCACACTCGGCCACCAAAGGATCACACACGGTGGCGTTGTGCGCGGTACCCCGTCACGCCGCGAGGTAACCGACCGTCAGCGGTTCGAGGCGCCCGCCGTCGTCACTCCGAGGCCGGCCAGACAGAACTCCCACGTCGTCTCGCCGATGTCGGCGCCGGCTTCCGGGTCCGGTGCGAACGCGTACTGATGGAAGACGGCTCGCACCAGCAGGTTCATCATCTCCGCGGTGGGATCGACGTCGGCGGGCGGGGCGATCCGGCCCGCCGCGCGCGCGGCGCGGATCTCGTCGGCCAGTAGCCCGACGAACGGTTGAGTCGCCTGCTCGATCTCGGCCGGGTAGAGCTCGGCCAGCCGCCAGTGCTCGGCGACGATGAACCGCGACGTGCTCGTCGGCGGCCAGGCGGCGCCGGCCCCCACCGAGGACAGAGCGGCCAGCACGTGCAGGCGCAACCGGGCCAGCGGGTCGGCCACCTCGCGCGTCCGCTCGCGGTAGCGGGCCACCTGCTCGGTGACGATGTCCTCGATGACCGCGAGCAGGAGCTGGTCCTTCCCCGGGAAGTGCCGGTAGAACGTCTTGATCGCGACGCCGGCCTCCTTCACCAGCTCCTGCGTGGTGAACGAGGCGCCGCCCCGGAGAACCAGCCGTTTTCCGGCCTCGACGATCACGCGGTCCACACCGACCACCTCCCGCCGTAGGCAGCCAATGTAGAACGTGATTATCCCACTTGGATAGATGTTGACATTTCGAAATGTGGTCTGTCAGTCTTCCGGACTTGAACGGGCCGGTCGGTCCGAAACAGACACCTGGAGGACGCCATGCCGGTGAGCAAACCGAGCGAGCTGCCGAAGGGCGGCGGCGGTCGATGGCCGGCCAGCGGCAGCGGCTTCCGATCCGCCCACTGGGGCGACATGGAGGTCGGCTACACCACCACCGAGCCGGTCGACTGCACCCCCGGGTACCAGGGTCTGCCCGGCGGCGTCTGCCCATGCCCGCACTACGGCTACGTGTTCAAGGGGCGGCTCCGCGCCATCTATCCCGGCACGGACCTGCCCGACGAGGTCGCCGCGACCGGCGACGTCTACTTCTTCCCGGCCGGTCACAGCCTGATCTACGAGGAGCCGAGCGAGGTCCTGGAGATCAACCCGGCCGCGGCGCTCCAGCAGGTCATGGCGCACTTCGAGTCCCTCGCCGGTACCGGACGCCTGGCGGTGGACGGCGGCTGATCACCGGCCGAGCGCGAACCCCCGGTAGCCGTCGGCGGCGATCTCGTCGGCCAGCTTCACGTAGTTCTTCAGGCCACCCGCGTACGGGATGAAGTACCGCGTCCCGTCGGCGTTGCTGTGGGTCATGTAGTTCCGGACGTGCCGCCGGAGCAGCGGCGCGGACGTGCGGTCGAGGACGGCCGTCCAGTCCCGCTGACCGTCCTCGGTGGGTTCGATCGTGCGGTGGCCCGTGCGCCGGAGATGGCCGATGCAGTCCGCGGATGCATACAGTGTGAACTCTGCTGCGGAGGTACCCGTGAGTGACCGCTTCGACCTGTCCGGACGCGTCGCCGTCGTCACCGGCGCCGGCAGCGGACTCGGTGCCGGAACCGCCGTCCGGCTCGCGGCGGCCGGCGCGCACGTCGCCTGCGTCGACGTGTCCGGCGCGAACGCGGACGACACCGCGAAGCGCATCGCCGACGCGGGTGGCGCGGCCGGCGCCTACGCCGTCGACGTACGGCACAAGCCCGACGTCGACGCGCTGCTGGACGAGGTCGCCGCCACCCACGGCCGCGTCGACGTCGTGGCCAACTTCGCCGGGATCATCCGCACCGGCCCGGTCGTCGACATCACGGTCTCCGACCTCGACGCGGTCTTCGACGTCAACCTCAAGGGGACGCTGTTCGCCTGCCAGGCCGCCGCCCGCCACATGGTTCCGCGCGGCTCCGGGTCGATCATCAACGTCGCCTCGGCCGCCGTCGACTTCGCCGCCCGCAACAACGGGGTGTACTCGATGTCGAAGGTCGCCGTCGCGCAGCTGTCCCGCACGCTGGCGTCCGAGCTCGGCGGCGCCGGCATCCGCGTCAACGTGCTCGCACCGGGCTTCGTCGCCACCGCGATGACGAACCGGCACTTCACCGCGCCGGACGGCAGCCCCGACGAGCAACGGCGCGACGCCGTCCTCGCCGGGCACCGGAAGTCCACCCCGCTCGGCTCGATCTGCGAGCCCGAGGACGTCGCCGACGCGGCGCTCTACCTCGCCTCCGACGCCGCGCGCTTCGTCACCGGCCAGATCCTGCGGATCAACGGCGGTGTGGCGATGCCGTTATGAAGCCCGCGCCGAGCCGACCGCACAACTGGGGCCGGTGGGGCGACGACGACGAGCGCGGAGCGCTCAACGTCCTCGGCCCGGAGCAGGTCCTCCGCGCGGCCGCCGCGGTCACCACCGGGCAGGCCTACAGCCTGGGCATTCCGATCCAGCAGCGCGACGTGCCGCTGCTCGACTACCGGGGCACCCGATGCGGCTGACGCTCCAGGACTCCACCGACGACCGGCTGTACCCGCCGGAGCTGGGCTGCGACGTCGGCACCGGCATCGACAAGGTCGGCGGGGTGGCCGCGCGCGCCGTCCTGCTCGACCTCGTGCGCCACTTCGACGACGCCGATCTGATCACCACATGGCTCGAAGACGGAGACTTCGCCGGGACTGATCTGACCACTGGTCAGTGGCCACGTGGATCCACGCCTAGCCCATAGAGGGCTCCGATTCGGGTTCGCCCGATAGTGAGCCGTTGACGGTCGCGACTCCTACGACGTCGACGGGGAAGAGGCGCTCACCGCGTGCGGGAGCTGGGAGTACACCGGCGGTTACACCAACGTGTGGTGAAAAGCCCAGAGCCCGTACCCGGCCGACCGGCCGGGTGCGGGCCCTGGTTCGAGGCTTACAGCGGGCGGATGTTGGCCGCCTGCGGGCCCTTCTGACCCTGGGTGACGTCGAACTCGACGGCCTGCCCGTCGGTCAGCTCCTTGTAACCCTGGGTCTGGATCGCCGAGTAGTGGGCGAAGACGTCCGGTCCGCCCCCGTCCGGGGCGATGAACCCGAAGCCCTTCTCTGCGTTGAACCACTTCACGGTGCCAGTAGCCATTGCGGTATTTTCCTCCGGAAAGCAGGCCCGTTGTGGACCATCGGACACCAGGCTGCCAGGCCGGAGCCCGGAGTCAAAATTTCCTGCGGAGAATTTTACCTCTCGGCGTGTCGGGCCCGCCGACCTGGTAGGGCCCGATCAGCCCGCGAAGGCGCCCGAACGGAGCCCCGTGAGGCGGAGATGAGCGGCGCCGCCCGATAGAAGGACACCGTGCGAACGAACCCACTGACCTCCGGCCCGTCGGCGCGCTCCGGCATCGCCCCCTTCCACGTGATGGACGTGTGGGCCGCCGCGGCCGAGCGGCAGCGGACCCGGGGTGACCTGATCAACCTGTCCGCCGGGCAGCCGTCCACCCCCGCGCCCGCTCCGGTCCGCGCCGCCGCTGCGGCGGCGCTGGAGACCGAGGTCCTCGGTTACACGGTCGCGCTCGGCATCCCCGAGCTGCGCGACCGCATCGCCGCCCATCATCACCGCACCTACGGCATCGAGGTCACCCCGGACGACGTCGTCGTGACCACCGCCGGGTCGGGCGGGTTCCTCCTCGCGTTCCTCGCCGCGTTCGACGCCGGCGACCGCGTGGCCATGGCCCGCCCCGGCTACCCCTGCTACCGCAACATCCTCCGCGCGCTCGACTGCGAGGTCATCGAGCTGCCCTGCGGGCCGGAGACGCGCTTCCAGCCGACCGTGGCGATGCTGGACGCGCTCGACGAGCCGGTGAAGGGCCTGATCGTGGCTAGCCCGGCCAACCCGACCGGCACGGTGCTCGACCCCGGCGAGCTGGCCGCGCTCGCCGGCTACTGCGACGAGCACGGGATCCGCCTGGTCAGCGACGAGATCTACCACGGCCTTCGGTACCCGGGCTCCCCCGCGACGACCTCCGCGTGGGAGACGTCACGCGAGGCGATCGTCGTCAACTCGTTCTCGAAGTACTTCTCGATGACCGGCTGGCGACTCGGCTGGCTGCTGGTGCCCGAGGTCCTGCACCGCGCGGTCGACCGGCTGACCGGCAACCTGACGATCTGCCCGCCCGCGCTGCCGCAGTACGCCGCCGTCGCCGCGTTCGAGCCCGAGTCGTACGCCGAAGCGAACTCACACGTCGAGCGGTACGCCGCCAACCGCGCGCTGCTGCTCGACGGGCTACCGCGGCTGGGCATCGACCGGCTCGCGCCCGCCGACGGCGCGTTCTACGTCTTCGCCGACGTCGGTCATCTGACCGACGACTCGATGCGGCTCACCTACGAGCTGCTCGACGAGACCGGCGTCGCGGTCGCTCCCGGCGTCGACTTCGATCCGGTCGACGGGCACCGGTACGTCCGGCTCTCGTTCGCCGGTGCGACCGCGCCGATCGAGGAGGCCCTGGAGCGGCTCCGCCCGTTCGTCGCGAGGCGGGGGTAGTCCCCACGGTGTTGCGCATTCGGGACCGCTGAACTGAAACCGGTTCTAGTATTCTGGCGTGCGGAAACTGATCGTCGTCCTGCACCGCGCTGAGCTCGGTGCCCGTCTGCTGGCGGCCCCCTTCCGGAAGGCGCTGGCCGCCGCGGGGTCCACCGCCGTCCAGGTCAACCTCGACGACGCCGACGTGGCGCCCGCGCTGCGGTTCGGGCCCGGGGAGCCGGTCACCGCGCTGGTCTCGATCTGGACCGGCGGGGACCCCGGCGACGCCGTCACCGCCGTCGCGGAGGCGGCGGGCGAACCGGTCCCCCACGCCTACCGGGTCACCGAACGCGTGCGCCTCGATCCGGCGGCGGTGCCCGACGGCGCCCGTGCCGACGCGTTCGCGCAGGTCGCGCTGCTCCGTCGCCCCACGTCGATGACCAGGGACGAGTACCTGGAGTACTGGATGGTGCAGCACACGCCGATCGCGATCCGCACCCAGGGCACGGTCTGCTACATCCAGAACATCGTCGAGGAGGCCCTGACGCCGTCGTCGCCGCCGATCGCGGGGATCGTCGAGGAGCATTTCCCGATGGCGGCGCTGACCGACCCGCACGCGTTCTACGGCAGCCACGGCGACGAGGCCGAACTCCGGCGCCGCACGAGCGAGCTGATGGCGAGCGTCGCGAGATTCGGCGCCGACCAGGGGCTGGATCTGGTGCCGACGAGCCGCTACTCCTGGACGCTCTGAACGCCGGCCGCTGACGGGTCAGCGGCCGGCGTCCGGTGATCACTTGCTGACGAGCGACCCGCAGAGCGGCGAGGCTTTCGGCTCCGGGACGAACGCCTGGCCGGTGAGCTTCAGGAAGTACAGGCAGAGCTTGTCCGCCGAGGTCGTCGTGAAGTCACGGGGCAGCGCGAACAACCCGTCGGCCGTCCACGTCTTGTCGTTCCGGATCGTGGACAGCAGCTTCTCCTGCGTCGCGTCGCACCCGGCGAGGTCCAGGCCGTGGAGGAGCAGGTCGGTGGTGAGCCACCCCAGCGACTGGGCGAAGCTCGGGATGCCCGACTCCGAACCGGCGTGGTCCTTGAGTGCCTTGGACAGCCGCAGCGCGCCCGGCGTCTTCAGTTCGACCGGCGCCCATCCGGTGGAGAACGAGACGCCCTGACCGGCCTGCACGGCCGGCCCGGATTTGAGGAGATCCGCGCCGTAGCCGGTCGACGACAGAATCCCCTTCAACGGGTAGCCGGCCTGGCGAAGACCCGCGACGATCGCGAACCCGGTGTCCGGGTTGACGGTCAGCGTGAGGACGTCGGCTTTCGACTCGATGATCCCGAGCACGATCGCGCCCACGTCGGTGCTACCCGCGGGAACGGTCGAGTTGACGTAGCCGCGCTGCAACCCGGCGGCATCCGCGGACCGGAGCGCGTAGTCCAACCCGCCCTTGCCGGCCGGATTGTCGTACGCGACGCCGGCGATCTTCGTGCCGCCGAGGCTCTTGAAGTACTCGCCGTGCGTCGCGAAAGTCTTGTCGTACTCCGGGACGATGCTGGCCGGGAGCAGGTTGTTCGTGGTGTCCGTCCACTGCTTCGCGCCGTCGAAGCCGCCGCCGGAGACCGGCACCTTCTTGCCGATCGTCGTCATGAACGGCGCCGCACCGTAGAAGACGGGGCTGCCCTCGACGATGGCGTAGACCTTGTCCTGCTGGACGAGCTTCTGGGAGGCGGTCAGGGCGCCCTGCGGCGACGACTGATCATCGGCCTTGACGAGCGTGAACGTCTTGTCGGCGCACTTGCCGCCGTCCTCCTTGTAGGCCGCGAGCCGCGCTTCGACTCCCCCTGGGTACGCAGCGAACGCCGAGCTCAACGGACCACTGAGCGGCGCCAGGACGCCGAGCGTGATCTCGTCCGAACCCTGCGAGGTCTCCTCTCCGCACGCCGTCACCGCGAGCGCGAGGACGAACGCCGTCCCCGCAGCTAATAACGCCTGTCTCCGCATGCTCCACGCATCCTCTCCGACGCCTGGCGATCAGTGGCCGCCATCCTTACATAGATTGCAATGTTTTACAGGAAGTGAGCCACGGCCAGCCGCACCATTGTGGACACTTCGCGCCCTCCCAGCACCTACTCTTTGCTCTGGGTGAAGGAGCGATTACAGGACGGGAGTTCAGGCCAGTGGGGGAAACAACGGACGAGCCGTCCGCTGTCCGCCGGGCCGCCCTCTTAGGGCTCGAGATCGCCGGCGTCGAACGCCAGTTGCACCACCTGACCGACCTGCTCAAGCAGCTGAGACGGAACCAGCGGGCATGGCTCGTCGGCGCTCAGGGCGAGCGCGACGTCATCCGCGTCCTGGTCGACATGGACGACACCGGCTGGCACGTTCTACCCGACCGGCGGTGGCCCGGTACGCGACGCGCCAACATCGACGTCCTGGTCGTCGGTCCCGGTGGGGTCTTCGTCATCGACGTCAAGAACTGGCGCGAGGCTCGCCTGGAACGCGGCCGCCTGTGGCGCGGCGAGGCGGACGCCGACGACGAGGTACGCAAGCTCCTCGACCAGAGCGACGCCGTCGAACAGGTGCTCGTCGATACCGGCCTGCCGCCGACCGAGGTGATACCGCTCCTGGTCCTTGCCGGCCGACGCAACACCACGGCGCAGCTCGACCGGATCACGATCCTCGGTGAGCAGGATTTGACCCGCTACCTCGTACACCGCGGCGCGCGCCTGAGCCCCGCGCTGGTCGAGCGTCTCCTGGAGTGCCTGGACCGGGACTGCCCGCCGATGGAAGCCGGTGCCACGACACCGAGTCCGCGCCGCCACAGCCCACCCACCCCGGCACGAGACTCCGCCCCGGCCCCTCAATCCGCGCTGTTCAGCCAGAAGGAGGTGTGGGACGCACTCTTCGACGCCGTCGCGCAGGAACCGATCGAGTCGTGGATGACCTGGCTGCATCCCGCGCAGGCCCGTCTGATCGGTCGCCCGACGTCAGGGCCGGCGCGCATCCGTGGGGCCGCAGGAACGGGCAAGACCGTCGTTGCCCTCCACCGCGCCCGGTACCTGGCGGCCCGCGGCGAGCGGGTGCTCTTCACCTCGCTGGTCCGCACCCTGGCGCCGATCAATCGCGCGCTGCTCACGCGGATGGCCCCCGATCATGTACGGCGGGTCCAGTTCACGACCGTGCACGCTCTCGCGATGCGATGCCTGCGGGACCAGGGCCTGCACGCGCCCTACGAGCAGAGGGCCGCCGACACCTGCTTCGCTCTGGCCTGGGCACGGGTCGGTCGTCCGTCCTCCCTGGGCCAGTTCGGCGTGCCGACCGACTACTGGCACGAGGAGGTCTCGACCGTGATCAAGGGCCGAGGCCTGACCGAGTTCGAGCAGTACGCCGAACTGGCGCGGGTGGGGCGACGCATCGCCCTGCAGCCGACGCACCGTGCCGCCGTCTGGGACCTGTACGAGCGGTACGAGCGGCTGCGAAAGGAACGCGGCGTGCTGGACGGCAACGATGTCCTGCTCACGGCTCGCGACGTCGTCCGAGAGAGGTCGCTCCGCGAGTTCGACGCGGTCATCGTCGACGAGGTGCAGGATCTGACCTGCGTCGGACTTCAGCTGTTGCACGCGTTCGTCGGTGACAAACCGGACGGTCTGCTGATCGTCGGCGACGGCCAGCAGTCGATCTATCCGGGCGGGTTCACGCTCTCGGAGGCCGGCGTTTCCGTCGTGGGCCGCTCCACCGTGCTCTCGCGGAACTACCGCAACCGGGAGGAAATCCTGCGGTACGCCCAAGAACTGATCGTCGAGGACACCTTCGAGGATCTCGACAAAACACCGGAGCACGCTCACCGTGACGTGAGCGTCGAGCGGCCCGGCGGCGACATCCGAGCGGTGTACGTTCCGGGTTCCGCAGCGCAGGAGTCCGCGCTGTGCGAGCACCTGATCCGGTTGCGGGACGAGCAGGGCGTCCGCCTGGGCGACAGCGCGGTACTCGTGCCGACGAACGCCGAGGCCGGCCGATGGCACCGCGTCCTGGAGGCACGAGGCCTACCGGCGATGTCGCTCGAGGCCTACGACGGGACGACGTCCGACGCGGTGAAGGTCGGGACGTACCACCGCGCGAAGGGCTTGGACTTCGCCCACGTCTGCATTCCCGACCGTGACCTGTTCCCTCGGGCGAGGCGACCGGCTGAGCCCGCCGAGGTCTACGCCGAGCGCGCCGCGCTCGAGCGGCGGCAGCTCTACGTGGCGTTGACGAGGGCACGCGACAGCCTCTGGATCGGCCTGCGCGGGACGGCCCCTCAGGACGAGTGACCGGCCGGTTCCCACCACGCGAACGGCGGCCCGTCGGCGCGAGGGGCGCCGACGGACCGCCGTCAGTCGGGAGATGCGCTCAGCGCGTTCCGTAGAGGGCCGCGAGGCCCTGGTAGTCGCCGAGGCCCAGCGTGCGCTTGCCGGCCGAGCAGGTCGTGAGCGCCGGGGTCATGACCGCGCTGGCGTTGGCGGTCTGGTTGACGTGGTTCAGGCCCAGCGAGTGGCCACGCTCGTGCAGGACGACGGACTGCAGGTCGTAGGCGCCGCTGCAGTTCGCGGTCGAGGTGAAGAACTTGTACTGGGTGTTCAGCGCGGTGTCGGTGCCGGTGACGGTCTTCTTGCCGTTGACCGTCTTGAAGTAGGTGCAGGTCATGCCGAGCCAGCGGCCGCTGCCGGCGCGCCAGCCGATGACGTTGCGGCCGTCGTTGCCGATGCAGTTGCCCGCGGCGCCGACCTGCACCGGGGCCGAGGACTGGCCGGCGTAGGACGGGACCAGCGCGAGGCGCTTCTGACCACAGGCCGTGCTCAGCGCGGTGGTACCGGCGCTGATCGCCGACGCGGCGGTTCCGGCCACGGCGGCCGGCGCACCGGCCGGGTTGTAGTACCAGGTGAAGCCGGGAAGCTTCCAGCCGGCGAGCGCGTAGGCGCGGTCGGTGCAGGTCTTGGCCGCGGACGGGCGGCTGGTGACGGCGGTGACGGCCTGCGCCTCGGCGTGCTCGTCGGCGTCCTCGTCGTGGGCGTGGGCGTCGGTCTTGACGATGACCTTGCCGTCGGCGCCGCGGGTGACGGTGAGCGAGATGTCGCCCGAGGTGCTCTGGGCGGCGGCCTGGACACCCTCGCCGGCGGCGGGGATGCGGACGGTCAGCCCCTGGTAGCTGACGTTGCGACCGTCGTTGGTGACGTGCTCGTCAGCGTGAGCGTGCGCATCGGCGTGGCCGGCGGCGACGTGGCCGGCGGCGACGTGGCCGGCGGCGACGGGGGCGGCGGCGATACCTGCGACGACCGCGGCAGCGGCGGCGACGGTGGCAAGCGCGGCGACCGTGGTGGTCGGGGCGGGAGCGGACCGGAAGGGAAGCAGGTTACGCATGCCCTCTTCGTCGGAGGGACCGAGTGCGCGGGGCGGTGCGGAAAAGTTTCCGCTCGGGAGCCCGGCCCTGGCCGGGCCTCCGGCTCCCGATCAGCAACCGTCAGTCGAGGCGCACGGCCGCGCGGAGCCGACCCGGCTCGACCCCGAGCCGGGTCAGGACGCTGGTCAGCCCGGCGCTGTCGGCGTCGAGCGCGCCGAGCAGCAGCCGGTCGGACAGGCGGGACGGGGAGGCGTCCCAGCAGCGACCCAGCGCGCGGTGCAGCGCGCGTTTGAGCTGCGGAGTCATCGGTGGATCGCAGAGTGGGCCGCGGGGCCGGAGATTCCAGCCGACGGGGCCGCTGTAGAGCTGGTGCACCGCGTCCGGCCCGAAGCTCTCTTCTACCTGCCGTCGGATCTGCGCCAGATCGATGCCGAGCGTGCCCAGCAACGCCTCGGCGTCCCAGCGGGGTCCATCACCGTCACCGGCGGCGACGACCTGCCGGACGGCGAGCCGCGCCGACGCCGGGGTCACGGCGTGCTCCGCCAGCAGCCCGGAGTCGGTGCGGGCGAGGGCTATCAGCAGGTGCTCGACGCCGACGTAGCCGTGGCCCGCCCACGCCGCCTCTTCCCGCGCGGCGGTCAGGATCGGGCCGACCGGCCGGCCGATACTCGTCGTCGGCGGGCGTCGCTGCCGCCTGCGGATCATGACCGCCTCCGCCCCGGGAACCGCCTCGCGCCGTACTTCCTGTGCACCGACTGCCGGGTGATGCCCAACGTGGCGGCGATCCGCTCCCAGGTCCAGCCCTGCGAGCGCGCCGACGACACCTGCAGGGCTTCCAACTGGTCCAGCAGCTCCCGCAGCGCGACGATCGCGGCCAGCCCGACCTCCGGGTCGTCGTGCGCGGCCGCCGCAGCCAGCTGTGTCGCGTTCCCCATCGTGTCAGCCTGGGCTGACAAATTCTGGTTGTCAACGGGCGAGGGCCGTCACGCGGCTGTCGTCCGAACCGATTGCATTTACGAGACCCAGAGCCCTTCCAAATGCAATCCGCTCAAGTCTCAGTCGAGGATCGCGGTGGCCTCGACCTCGACCAGCAGGTCGGGCTCGCCCAGCGCAGACACGCCGAGCAGCGTGATCGGCTTGACCGGGTCGACACCGAGCTTCGCGGCCGCCCTGGCCACCCCTTCGCCCAGCAGCGGCAGCTTCTCCGGCGACCAGTCGACCGCATAGATCGTCAGCTTCGCCACGTCGTCGAACGACCCGCCGATCGCGGCCATCGCCGTGCCGACGTTGAGGTAGGCCTGTTCGACCTGCGCGGCCAGGTCGCCCGCACCGACCGGGCTCCCCTCCGCGTCGCGGGCCACCTGCCCGGCCAGGAACACCAGCCTCGAGCCCGTGGCGATCGACAGCTGCCGGTACACCTCGGGTTTCGGCAGTCCGTCCGGGTTGACGAGTTCCACAGCCATGACGTGCTCCTCACTCGTGCGGGTTCATTGAAGCTAAACATAGCATTGCTATGTATAGTTGCACCGTGGTCAGGACAAAAAATCCAGCGGTCCGCACGCAACTGATCGAGCGCGCCGCGCAGATGCTGCGCGTCCGGGAGCCGGTCACGCTGCGCTCGGTCGTCGCGGGCACCGGTTTGTCGACGATGGCCGTCTACACCTACTTCGGTGGCATGGACGGTCTGTGGCGGGCGATGCGCCAGGAAGGGTTCACCCGCCTGGCCGCCAAGCTCGACGCGGTCTCGCTGACCGAGGACCCGGTCCAGGACCTCGCCGCCCTCGGCTCCGCCTACGTCGCGAACGCCCTCGCCGACCCCGACCTCTACCGGGTGATGTTCGACGCCGGCTTCGAACTGGAGAACCCCGCGGCCGCGGACGAGTCCCTGCACAGCCTGGTGAGCGCCGTCGAGAGGGCCAAGGGCGCCGGGCGGTTCCGCGCCGACGTCGATCCGCTGGCGGTCGCTACCCAGAGCTGGGCCGTCGGCCACGGGCTGGTGTCGCTGGTGGCCACCGGCCCGCTACCGCCGCAGGCACTCGATCACGGCGCGTCGATCCTCACCGCGCTGTTCACCAGCTGCGGCGACGGCCCCGAGACCTGCCGCCGCTCAGTCGGGCTCGGCTGGCGCCCGACCGCGACCGGGTGAACCGCGCTCCAGAGCGGCCGCCTGCTCGCAGAGGAACAGCCCGGACAGGTGCGCGGCCAGGCTGCTACCCCCCGACGGCGGCGTGCGCCAGCTGATTCCGAAGCGACCGGCCGCGTCCCGGTTGCTCCAGGCGGCCTCCGACGAGCGGAGCAGGACGGCCCGGCAGCGCGGACGGTTCCGCGCCCCGAGGTACCGCGCACAGATGCCCCGGAACATCGCGCCGTCGCCGTCCCCCTCGTCCTGCAGGACGCCGTCCTGGCACAGATGTGTGACGACGGCGTCCGTGGTGGCGTCCGCGCGGGCGGTGTGCCGCGGGTCGCCGGTGAGCGCGGCCAGCTCGTCGTGGGCCCCGATCAGGACTCCGTGGGTGTAGGTGAACAGCCAGTCGCGGTCGACGTGGTCGTCGCCCCGCCGACCGATCCCGTCCCAGACCAGGCCGGTGGCGTGATCGACCAGCGTGTTGTCGATCCACTCCACGATCCGCTGCGCCCAGCGGAGATCCGCGGGGTCGCCGTACCGGCGGTGCAGCCGCGCGGCCAGGATCGCGGCCGGTCCGTTCGCCGGAACGTTCTTGTAATCACGCTGGCCGCGGGACCAGGAGATTCCTCCGCCGTGCGTGTCGCTCCAGCCGCCGATCAGGTGACGCCACAGTCCACGCGCCAATCGGCCGGTGCCCGCGCCCACGGCATCAGCCCGGAGTAACGCCAGCGCCATCCACGCGACGTCGTCGTAGTAGTCGTTGACCAGCCGGCCCGCCCGGACCAGGCGCAGGCCCGCGACGAACGCCCGGATCCGGCGCGCTCCGGCGACGGTCGGCGCCCGCAACTGTGCGTCGACCAGAGCGTCCAAAGCCTGGGCTTGCCACCAGTAGGCCAACCGCAACCGATCTCCCGCCGCAGGCGGGTCGGCCGGCCGGAACAGACCGGTCCACCCGCTGCGGTACCGCTCGAGCAGGACGGCATGGGCGGCCTCCGCCCGCTCGGCCCAGGTCACCGGACGGAGCGGATGCCGACGAGGATGAGATCGATGCCGGCCAGAAACTGTTCGCGGTCGTCGTGGTCGGCCAGCTGCGCGGCCATCCGGTGCACGAACGGGTACTCGGCCGGGTCGAGTTGCGTCCACCGCGTGGCGACGGTCCCGAGGAACGCGGTCCGATCGGTGTCGCGCGGGAGGAGCCGAGCGCCTGCGGCGTACTGTCCGGCGAGGCCGAGGATGTAGTTCACGAGCGCGGACACGCAGTTGAACTGCGCTTTTTGGGGGACGCCGAGCGCCTCGAGCCGCCCGCCGATGCCCTCGAGGATGCGCACTATCGCGGGCTGCCACGGCTCGCGCGAGAGCTGGGCACCCACCCAGGGGTGCGCGTCGATCGCGTCGAACACCCCGAGGGCCATCGACCGGATCGCGTCCCGCGGCTCGGCGCCGCTGACCACCTCGGTCAGGACGCCGGCCACGACCTGGTCGGTGGCGGCGGCGAGCAACTCGTCCTTGTTGGCGACGTGCCAGTAGATCGCCCCGGCCCCGGTCGCGAGGCGGGCCGCGAGCGCGCGGAACGTCAGCGCGCTCTCCCCCTCGGTGTCGAGGATCTCGATCGCCGCCTCGACGATCCGCTCCTTAGAGAGCGCGTCCGTACGCCGTTCGCCGCGCTGTGTCCTGGCCCTCATGAGCACCATCTTGACACAGTTGGAACGTCGTTCCACGCTGGTCTATGGAACAACGTTCCAGACGACCTTCAGGAGAGAGCGATGACAAAGACCCCGGTCACGATCGTCGGTGCGGGCCTCGGCGGCCTCACCCTCGCGCGTGTCCTCCACGTCCACGGCATTCCCGCGACGACCTACGAGGCGGAACCGTCCGCGGCGGCCCGCACGCAGGGCGGCCAGCTCGACATCCACGAGTACAACGGGCAGCTCGCGCTGGAAGCGGCCGGCCTCACCGACCAGTTCCGCGCGATCATCCACGAGGGCGCACAGGCCTCCCGCGTGCTCGACCGGCACGGCACCGTGCTGCTCGACGAGCCCGACGACGGCACCGCCGGGCGCCCCGAGGTGCTTCGGGGCGATTTGCGGCGGATCCTCCTCGAATCCCTGCCCCCGGAGACGATCCAGTGGGGTCGCAAGGTCGCCGGTGTCCGATCGCTCGGCGACGGCCGGCACGAGCTGACGTTCGCGGACGGATCGACGGTGACCACGAGCCTGCTGGTCGGGGCGGACGGCGCCTGGTCGAAGATCCGTCCGCTGCTCACCGATGCCACGCCCGCATACACCGGGACGACGTTCATCGAGACCTACCTGTACAACGCCGACGCCGCGACGGCCACAATCGTCGGTAGCGGTGCGATGTACGCGGGCGCCCCCGGGAAGGCGATCAACGCGCACCGCGAAGCCGGCGGTGTCTTGCACACCTACGTCCAGCTGAACCGCCCGGCGGAGTGGATCGCGGCTATCGACTTCACCGACGCCGCCGCCGCGACCGCGACGATCGCGGCCGAGTTCGACGGATGGGCGCCGGAGCTCACCGCGCTGATCACTGACGGCGACACCGCACCGGTCCCGCGGTTGATCCACACGCTGCCGGCCACTCACCGCTGGGCGCGCGTGCCCGGGGTGACGCTGCTCGGCGACGCCGCTCACCTGATGCCACCGTCCGGCGAGGGCGCGAACCTGGCCATGTTCGACGGCTCCGAACTCGCGCAGGCGATCGCCGCGCACCCCGGCGACGTCGAAGCGGCGCTGACCGTCTACGAGGAGGCGATGTACGCGCGCAGCGAAGCGGAGGCCGTGGACGCGGAGGAGATCCTCGAGATCTGCCTCGGCGAGGGAGCGCCGTACTCGCTCGCCGAGTTCTTCCGCAGCGCCCCGGAGTCACCCAGCCACGCCGGGAGGACGTGAGCTGCCTGAACGTGGTGCAGGTGGACCATGATGTCGTAGGTCCTGCCGAGCGAGGCCGGCCTGGCCGGCGCCGGCCAGTCGGTGCCGATCGAGCGGGTAGGTCGTGCCTCGTGGAGCCAGGCGCGCGGGTGGCGGTGCGCTGCGCAGGTCAAGGACGTAGTCCCGCAGGGCCACCCAGTCCAGGATGTACTCGTTGCTCCCCGGGTCGGCCGAACCGACCGTGACGGGACCCAGCTCACCGGTGACGCCGTACGCGTTGAACGAACCGTGGTGAAACGTGACGCCGATGCTGACGTACCGCGCGGCGAGCCGATCGCGGAGGTACGCGCCCTGCATGCCGCGACTGCAGCAACTGACCGACCCGACCCGACCGCCCGACGGGGGGTCAAAATTCAGCGACCGCACCAGGTCGCGCCTCACAGGGGTCAATTCTCAAGCCCGACCCGGGGTCATATTCAGAGACCGTTGACAGACAGCTAGCCCCTCCGGCGCTGGGTAGAGCTGCCTCCACAGTGGCGCCGAGTCCTACGCGGGTCGCCGGCCAATGGCCGAGTCCTTCACGGCCTGCGGGGCGACTTGGTCGGACCGCTCCGGAATCGTCACCGCGACCTCGCGGCGCCGCGAGGTCGCAGCGCCGCGACCTTGCAGCGCCGCGACCTTGCAGCGCCGCAGCGCGGCGCTGGTCGAGGGATGAGAGCAGGCCTTGTCGGCCACGATCCGGTCCGGTCGGTTCCGCGGCTGACGGGGCCACCGAAACATCGCCGAGCAGCGGTTGTTTCGGGCCTGACCGGCGGTCAGACCAGAAAGCCCGGCCCGGCCCTCGGCGTCGACGGCGAGGTGGATATTGCTGCTCAGCCCGCCGCGGGACCGCCCGATCGCCTCACCCACGACCGCAGGTACCGCGACGGCCGCACGCGCGGGCCCCCTTCTTCGCCGTTCCCGGCGGACCCCAGCGGCCTGCTGATGCGCGCGAACGACACTGGAATCGACATGGAAGGTCCGCTCGATCTCACCGACCACGTCCCGTCCACAGTCCAGCGCCCGCCGCCGCTCATGGGCGCACTTCCAGATCGGTGGGCATGCCTGAGTGCCGGGCGGCGGGGTGCCGCCCGGCTGTTTCGGCTGCTGGGTCGCTAGTCGGGTGGGTCGAGGATGGTGCCGTCGGGTCGGCGGATGGTGAGTTCTCGTCCGTCGAATTCGAGGGTCCAGCCTTCGTCGTGGACGCGGTGGTGATGAAAACCGCACAGGAGGATGAGGTTGTTCATGTCGGTTGGTCCGCCGTGGGACCAGGGGATGATGTGGTGGGCTTGGGTCCAGTGCGGCGGCCGGGTGCAGTAGTGGAACCGGCAGCCCTGGTCCCGCACGACCAGGCCGCGCCGCATCGTGGGCGGCACCAGGCGGCTGCGGCGTCCGACCGCGATGGGGACGTCGTCGGGTCCGAGGACGATGCGGTTGATCGCGGCGTCGCAGGCGATCCGGTCGATCGCTTCGAGCGGGAGGGTGTCACCGAAGTCGGTGCGGCCGCCGTCACCGGGTCCGGGGACCCACCGGCTACCGGGAACCCAGACCCGGGGACCACGGCCGGAGCCGCCGGGGCGCGTGTCGGGACCGCCGGGTCCGCTGTCGGGGTAGTGGCGAGTGGGGGCCGCGGGTTCGGGTTGGTGCTGGGGGTCGGCGAGCCAGTCGGCGACCACGTCCCAATCCCAGTCGGTGACCCACTCCTGCTCCCCGTCAGCGTCGAGGGACCACTCGTCGTCCGGCCGGACCAGGATCTCGGACAGCGGAGCGCCCGGGGCGGAAACCGGGGTGTCGGCCAGGACGGTGCGGCCGGCCGGGGTGCGGCGCAGGTCGCTCGCGTGCACCAGCACCGTCAGATGCGGCTGCTCCCCGGCGGTGGTCGGAAGCTCACCGGTGTCCAGGATGTGCCGGATGAGGTCCCGCAGCGCGTCGTGGCGGCGTTCGGCCGCCGACCGCATGTCCTCCGGATCAGGCTTCGGCAGCGTCGCGAAGTAGGTCTGCAGCATCGCCCCGCATTCGGGCGACAGCGAGCCTTTCAGGTCCCAGATGTCGTCGTAGGTCTGACCCAGATACACCGCCCGTTCCGGTTCCGGCGGATGCTCCTTCGCCGGAAGCAGATGCTCGAGGATCCGTTTGGCGATCTGCCGCAACTCTGAGCAGCTGAGCCGGTGGGCGTTCTCGAACAACATCTCCTCAGCGACCGGCACCAAATCCGGATCCACCGCGTCGACCTTCCGGGCCAGCCACGCGGCGACTTTCACGTGTCCGAACGAGACCACCCCGGCGGACAACGCGGCGGCGAAACGCGGCAGAACCGGTAACCGGCGCGCGGTATCGACCAGAGCGCTGGCCTCACCGGAGGTCATCTTCAACGAGCCCTGCAGCCAGGCCTTCGTCGACGGGGCACCGTTGTAGGCCACCGCACCCCGGCGATGCACCGCACCGACCGCCTCGGCCAGCCCGGCCTGGGCCACCCGCACGATCTCTTCCCAGTCTTCTACCCGGCCGAGCTGCGCGCCATCGGGGAGCCCGCCGAGGTCTTCCCCGGCCAACTCCCGCAACACCGCCACACACTCGACCATCGAACTCATGTGCGAAATTCTATCGGCGCCCACCGACAGAAACCCGCTGTCCACAAGGGGCTTGACCACCGCGACTTCAGCCCCGGAGGGGCGGCCCACGCCGACCGGTGGCGGGCTACCGTCGAGGTCGAGACCTCGTGGGAGACCGCCGCCTGCTCGATCCGCGCCGCCCTGATCGACGCCGCCGAGGTCGGAGTGCGACGATCTGGCTGGCCGCGACGACTGGCCCAATGCGACGCCCCAGCCACCTGCGACAGCCCGGCCACCTGGAACGACCCGGCCACCCGCGACAGCCCGGCCACCTGCGACAGCCCGGCCGCCTGGGACTACCCGGCTACTTGGGACAGCCCGGCCACCTGCGACAGCCCGGCTACTTGGGACAGCCCGGCCGCGTGGGATGCCCCGGCCACTGGGACGACCCGGCCGCCTGTGCAGCGAGCCCGCGGCGCCCGCTCGCGGCCGCGGCCGCCGCGCCCCGCCGCACTCGCCGCCGGCGAGCGAGCGGAGAAGCTGCATCGCTGACGCTCACCGCCGGTGAGCGGGCGGAGAACCCGCCCCGCCGACACCGCCGACGGCGAACGGACGGCGCGCCCCCAGCGGCCGGCGAGGGCTAGCCGCTAGTCGAGCTCGAGCAGCCCGAGCTGGTACGCCCGCACCAGGCGCCGCGGCACCATCCCGGTCCGGCTACCGACCGTGATCGGCACCAGCTGCTGCGGCTGAGCCTTCCAGTTCGCGCGGCGGGATCGGGTGTTGCTCCGCGACAGTTTGCGCTTGGGAACAGCCATGGAACGTTCCTTTCGACGTGCTTACCAGCTGGATTTCGAGATGCCCGGCAACTCCCCGGCGTGCGCCATCTGCCGGAACCGCACCCTGGACAGCCCGAACGCGCGCAAGTGTCCGCGCGGCCGTCCGTCGACGACGTCGCGGTTGCGGACGCGGGTCCGGCTGGCGTCCCGGGGCTGACGCGCCAACTCCGCCACGGCCGCAACGCGGGCCGAGTCCGACGCTCGCGGATCGGCGATCACCCGCTTGAGCTCGGCGCGCCGCTCGGCGTACCGGGCGACGATCACCCGACGCTGCGCGTCCTTCGCGATTTTGCTCTTCTTGGCCATCAGCGCTCCCGCAACCGCGCCACGACCGACTCGATGCCGCGGCGATCGATCGTCTTGATGCCCTTCGCACTGACTCGCAGCGTCACCCAGCGGTTCTCCGACGCCAGCCAGAACCGCTTTCGTTGCAGGTTCGGCTCCCACCGGCGCTTGGTGCGGCGGTGCGAGTGCGAGACCGCGTTCCCGAAGCCCGGAACCCGCCCGGTCACCTGACAACGGGCGCTCATGACCGACGCCACTCGAAAATGATTTTCATGTGCTCTACGGTAAGACATGCATCACCGAGCCCGCGACGCCCCCTAGCCGAGAGGACGAGCGATGCCATCCGGCGCAGTCGTCATCACGTGCGGCGGCCGACGCTGCCAGGCCCTGCTGCGCTGCCAGGCCCTGCAGCACGACGCCGACGCCGTGCGCGTGGCAGTCCGCGAGACGTCCGGGGCGGTATTGATCCGCAGCCACGGCTGCCTCGGCCCGTGCGTCTGGTCCCCCGTCGCCCTCGTCGCTGCGCGACGAGCGACCCCAGAACAAGCGGCGCCGGGTCGAGCGACCTTGGGTCGAGCGGCCTTGCACCGAGCGACCCCAGAACGAGCGACCCCAGAACGAGCGACCCCAGAACGAGCGACCCCAGAACGAGCGACCCCGGGTCGAGCGACCCACGAACGAACGACCCTGGACCGAGCGGCGCCTCGGACGCCCGACGCACCCACCCTGCTCGGCCCCCTGCAGCACCCCACCGAGATCCGTTCACTCGCCGACTGGATCCGCGCCGGGGGCCCGGCCGCCGCGCCGATCCCCGCTGCGCTGCGAGATCTCGTCCGACGCCCCACCGACGAGGAAGCACCATGACCCATCGCCCCGCCGTCACCGTCCTGAGCGGCTTCTCCCCCGCCGCCACCGGCGCGGTCGCCCGCGGCCTGCTCGTTGACGACCCGAACCTGCTGCTGGTGGTGCACTCGATCCACGACCTCGCCGACGGCAGGATCCGCAGGCTGGTCCGCAACGCCGCCGGCATTCTCGAGGACGTCACCGTGGAACTCGTCCACGGCTGCGTGTCCTGCACGCTGCGCGAGGACGTCCTCCCCACGCTCGTCCGACTCGCCCGCGAGTACCCGGGCAGTGACCAGCTGCTGGCGCTCCCCCGCGCCGTCGAGCCCGAGGCTGTGGCCTCGGTCTGCGCCCACACGCTGATCGACGGCG
The DNA here is from genome assembly GCF_900143005.1 of Cryptosporangium aurantiacum. NCBI lineage: Bacteria > Bacillati > Actinomycetota > Actinomycetes > Cryptosporangiales > Cryptosporangiaceae > Cryptosporangium > Cryptosporangium aurantiacum. The sequence goes on along the minus strand of NZ_FRCS01000035.1, from coordinate 9,460 downwards.
TCCCGGTCACCGACGCCGTGCGCTTCGATTCGTACGTCACGGTGGTCGACGCCGAGCGTCTCGTGCGGGACCTGGACACCACCGACGACCTCCGTCACCGCGGCCTGCACGCGGCCCCGGACGACCACCGCGGGGTCGCCGACGTCGTCGCCCGCCAGATCGAGTTCGCGGACACGATCGTCGTCTGGGCCGGGCCCGACGCCGACCCGCTCGATCGGCTGCGGGCCGCGACGCTGGTTCGGCGTCTAGCGCCGTGGGCGGCCCAGGAAGGACTGCGCGGCACCCGGCGGCACGACCCGCAGCGTCCGCCTACGCTCGGCCGCGCGCTGGAGGGGTACCCGATCGGCGACCACGAGCCGGTTCCTGACTGGGGCGTCGCCTCGCTCCTGTTCGAGTCGCGACGACCGTTCCACCCGCAGCGGCTTCACGACGCGCTCGAGGAGCTGGCCGACCGGGCGCTGCGTGGCCGCGGCCAGCTCTGGATCGCCGCCCAGCCCGACGTCGCGCTCGGATTCGAGGCGTCCGGCGGTGGTGTCGGCCTGGGCAGCCTCGGATACTGGCTCGCCACCCTACCGCCGAGCCAGTGGACCGAGGCGTCACCCGCCCGCCGGCTCACCGCCGACGCCACCTGGGATCCCTACTACGGCGACCGCCGCACCGTGCTCTCGTTCATCGGCATCGACCTCGCCGCGGACGCTCTCACCACGATCCTGACCGACTGCCTGCTCACCGACGACGAACTCGCCGACGGCTGGGAATCCTGGAGCGCCTTGCCCGACCCGTTCGCGGGCTGCTTCACGCTCCCCGAGCGCCTCGGCCACCTGTCCTGATTCCCGGACGCCGGCGCCCCGGACGCCGGCGCCCCGGACGCCGGCGCCCCGGACGCCGATGCCCCGGACGCCGATGCCCCGAACCCACGGTGACCCGAACCCACGGTGACCCCAACCCACGGTGACCCCAACCCACGTGGGCCCGGGGCCCACGGTGCCCCAACCCACGGTTGCCCGGGCCCACGGTGACCCGAACCCACGGTGACCCGGCGCCTACCCCCCGACCAGGTCCCGCACCGCCTTCCGGTTGAGCTTCCCGACGCTGGTCAGCGGCACCGCGTCGACCACGTGCACCTCGCGCGGATACTTGTACTTCGCCATCCGCGCCTTCGCGAACTCGACGAGCTCGGCGCCGGTCGCCGACCCACCCGGCACCAGCTGCACGACGGCGACCACCTCTTCGCCGCTCTCCACGTCGGGCTTCCCCACACAGGCCGCGACCTGCACGGCCGGGTGCTGGAGAAGGATGTCTTCGACGTCCCGCGGGAAGACGTTGAACCCGCCGCGGATGATGAGGTCCTTCATCCGGTCGACGACGTACAGGAACCCGTCCTCGTCGAGCCGGCCGACGTCGCCGGTGTGCAGCCAGCCGTCCCGGACCGTCTGCGCGGTCAGCTCGGGGTCGTTCCAGTAGCCGAGCATCACGCCGGGGCCCCGCACACAGATCTCCCCTTCGGGAGCCGGCTTCCCGTCCGGGTCGAGGATCGCGACCTCGGCGTGCGGAAGCGGCTTGCCGACGCTGCCGGGCCGGGTGGCGGTCATCGTCTCGGCCGAGACCACCGCGCTGGCCTCGGTGCAGCCGTAACCCTCGAGGATCGTCACGCCGAACACCCGCTCGGCCTCCTCGCGGACCGCGGGCGGCAGCGTCGCACCGCCGGAGCCGAACGACTGCAGCGAGGACAAGTCGTACTCGGCCAGCGGCTGGCCGAGCAGCAACTGCAGCATCGCGGGGACGACCGGGCTGGTCTCCAGTTTGTGCTCCTGGACTAGCTGCAGCCAACCGACCGGGTCGAACCACCGTTGCAGCACCGCCACCTGCTGCCGATCGGTGTGCAACCCACCGATCGCGACGATCAGCCCGTACGCGTGCGAGAGCGGTAGTGGCAGCAGCGACCGGGTCACGGTGGTCGTCCTGGCGACCAGGTCGATGCCGCGGCCGGACTCCCACAGTCCGCGGTGGCTGAGCATGACGCCCTTCGCCCGTCCCGTCGTGCCGCCGGTGTAGAGGAGCGCCGCGAGGTCGTCGTCGGCGCGCGGCACGATCTCGGTCGGCTCCCCCGCCTCGAGCGCGTCGAACGACTCCTCGCCGACGACGAACAGCGTGATGTCCAGCCCGGCGGCGGCGCCGGAGAACAGGCCGACCAGTTCGGGGCTGACGATCGCCGCGGTGGCACCGGAGTCGGACAGGATGTGCCGCAGCTCCGGTTCGGTCTGCAGGAAGATCACCGGCGTCACGACCGCACCGGCTCGCCAGATCGCCCGGTACGCGATGAACACCTGCGGGGTGTTCATCGTCAGAACGACCACCCGGTCGCCCGGCTTCACCCCGTGCGCGCGCAGGCCTCCGGCGACCCGGATCGACCGCTCGTGGATCTCGGTCGACGTCAGCCAGGTGCCCTCGAAGTACAGCGATTCGTAGTGGCCGAGCCGCGCGTAGGACTCCTCGGCGAGAACAGCGAGGTTGTGCGTCATCGGGTTGCCTCCGCCATCGCGAGCCGCGCCACCTCGTCGTACGCCGCCACGTCGTCGCCGAGCAGGAACCGGTCGACCTTCGCGCGCCGCCAGTACAGGTGGGCGTCGTGTTCCCAGGTGAACCCGATCCCGCCGTGCACCTGGATCACGGTCTCGGCCGCGTGCTCCAGCGTGGAGGCCGCCGCGGCCTTCGCCGCGGCCGCGGCCAGCGGCAGCTCGTCGGGCGCCCGGTCGGCCGCCCAGGCGGCCCACCAGACCAGCGACCGCAACTGCTCCACCTCGACGTAGACGTCGACGAGCAGGTGTTTGACCGCTTGGTACGACCCGATCGCGCGCCCGAACGTCTGCCGCTGCTTCGCGTATTCGACGCCGATCTCCAGGACGCGAGACGCGGCGCCGAGCCCCTCGGCGGCGAGAATCGTCCGGCCGACGCGCTCGGCCCGCTGCCACCGCGCGGTCGCGTCCGGCGCCAGCACCGTGGTCTCGCCGAGGTCGACGTCGCCGAGGCCCCGGGTCGGGTCGATCGGTTCGCGGGCCGTGACCGTGCCGGGCCCGCAGACCAGCGCGCCGTCGCGCAGTGCCAGGAATTCCTCGGCGCCGATCGCGTCCAGGACCGGCCCGCTGTCGTCGACGACGGCGACCGCCAGACTCCCGTCGGCCAGCGCGGCCAGTCGCTCGTCGTCGAAAAGGACTGCCGCTCGCGCGAACGTCACCAGTGAAGGGCCGGCCAGCACGCGCCCGGCCTGCTCGGCCACGACCGCGAGGTCGAGGACGCTACCGCCACCACCGCCCGCCGCCTCCGGGATCGTGATCGCGGCGAAGCCGCTCTTGACCAGTTCCGCACGTCCGGGTTTGATCCCGGCGCCGTCGGCCAGCGCCGCCCGGGACGCGGCCGGTGACGCGGAGCCGGACAGGAACGTGCGTGCCGCGGCGGCCAGCGCGCGGTGCTCGTCATCCAGGTCGAAGTTCATCGCAGGCTCCCCGTGGAGGTCAGGCTCTGGGTGAACGTGACGCCTTTGTCGGCACGGGGTTCGGCGGGGAGCCCGAGGACGCGCTCGCCGATGATGTTGCGCAGCACCTGGTCGGTTCCGCCGGCGATCGCCATGCCCGGCAGTACGGCTTGCAGGTCCTGCCAGGTGTCGCTGCCGTCGCGGGAGGACGCGACGCGCGCGTCGTCGCCGAGCACGCGCACGGCGAGGTCGGCCAGGTCCCGCGCCGTCCGGGTGCTGCTCAGCTTGCCCGCCGACGCCTCCGGGCCGGGTAGTTCGCCGCGGCTGATCTTGGAGAGCTGGCGGTAGCCGGTGTACCGAGTGCCGAGCGCGGCGACGTACCCGCGCCCCAGCTCCTGCCGGGCCAGCACCTGCCGGTCGGCGGAGAGCCCGTCGAGGTGCGCGGCCACGTGCCGGGCCACGGCTTCGGCGCCGGGCCCGATCGTCGTGCCGCCACCGCCGAGCGAGAGCCGCTCGCTCATCAGCGTGGTCAGCGCCACCCGCCAACCTTCGCCGACGTCGCCCAGCCGCTCGGCGTCGGAAATGATCACGTCGTCGAAGAAGACCTCGTTGAAGTCCGCGCCGCCGCTCATCTGCCGCAGCGGCCGCACGGTGACCCCCGGGGCCTTCATGTCGACGACGAACATCGTCAGACCGCGGTGTTTGGGCACGTCCGGATCGGTCCTGGTGAGCAGGATCCCGTAGTCGGCCAGGTGCGCGAGCGTCGTCCAGACCTTCTGTCCGTTGACCCGCCAGCTGCCGTCGCTGTCCCGGACGGCCTTGGTGCGCAGCGCCGCCAGGTCGCTGCCGGACGCGGGCTCGCTGAACAGCTGGCACCAGATGTCGTCCGCGCGGAGCAACCGCTTGAGGTAGCGCGACTTCTGGTCGTCGCTGCCGTGCACGATCACGGTCGGGCCGCACATGCCGATGCCGATGAGGTTGATCAGGCCGGGGATGCCGAGCCGGGCCACCTCCTGGTCGATGATCGCCTGCTGCATCGGTGTTCCGCCGCGACCGCCGACCTCTGTCGGCCAGGTGACGCCGACGAACCCGGCGTCGTAGAGCAGGGCCTGGCGGGCCCGGGCCACGTCCCGGTCGAAGGACCGCTCGTTGCGGGTGCCGAGCTCCTCGCGGTGCTGCTCCAGGAACGAGCACACCTCGGTCCGCCAGGCCGCCTCGTCCGGGGTGTCGTCAAAGTCCATGCCGGTCCTTCCTGACCAGAGCGATCGGCAAGCCGTCCTTGGGGAACGGCAGCGAGTGGTGGTCCAGCGGTGGGACGTAGGCGGGGTCCACGGTCCAGTGGTACTCCCGCAGCAGGCGGTGCATGATCGCCTTGATCTCCAGGCCCGCGAAGTACAAGCCAATGCATTTGTGGACGCCGCCCCCGAACGGTTCCCAGGCGAACCGGTGCGAGCGGTCCTCCCGGCGTTCCGGCGAGAAGCGCTCCGGATCGAACGCAGGCGGATCGGTCCAGTAGTCCTCCATCATGTGGCTGAGCTGCACTCCCACGACGACGTTGGTATCGGCGGGGATGCGGACGCCCTGGACGACGGTGTCCTTGACCGCGTAGCGGACCAGCACCGGAACCGGCGCCCGCAGGCGTAACGCTTCGCGCATCACCAGATCGAGCGGGACGAGGCTCTCCAGCTCCGCCATCGACGGCTCGGGACCCAGCGCGAGCGCGTCGGCGCGGCAGCGCTCCTGCCACTCCGGGTGCTGCCCGAGGTACTGCAGGATCGTCGAGGTGGTGATCGTCGACGTGTCGTGCGCCGCCATCATCAGGAAGATCATGTGGTTGACGACGTCGTCGTCGGAGAACCGGTCGCCGTCCTCGGTCGTGATGTGGCAGAGCACCGAGAAGATGTCGTCGGTCTGCTGCGCGCGTTTGGCGGGCAGGTAGTGCCGGAGGAACTTCTCCAGCACCTTGCGGCCGCGGTACGCCCGGCCCCAGCGGGTGAACGGCACGTCGGCGCGGACGATGCCCGCGGCGGCCTGGACGCAGGCGATGAACGCCTTGTTGACGCGGTCCATCTCGGCCTTGCTGGTGTCCTGGGCGCCGCCCATGAACAGGTCGGCGGCGATGTCGAGGGTGAGCTGCTTGAGGCGCCAGTACGACGGGAACCTCCCGTCGGTGTCCCAGCTCGCCATGCCCTGTTCGATCGCCGGGTGCAGCCGCCGGGTGTAACCCTCCAGCCGCGGCCGGGTGAAAGCCTCCTGCATGATCCGGCGGTGACTCTTGTGCTCGTCGAAGTCGATGAGCATGAGGCCGCGGGTGAAGAACGGGCCGACCAGCTGTGACCAGGCGGGCCCGTTGGCGAACGCCTTGTCCCGGTTCTGCAGCGCCTCGCCGCACGCGTCGGGGCCGAGCAGCATCACCGACGTCTTGCCGAGGACGTAGAACGGGGCGACCGGCCCGTAGCGGTCCCACTTGCTCCGGAGTAGACGGACCGGGTCCTTCGAGTACTCGAAAAGCTGGCCTAACCAGGGGTAACCCCGGTCTTCGCGGTGCAGGCTCGGTAGCGGACGCGTGGTTTCGGGCGACTCCATTGCCTCGGCCGTCATGGCTCACCTCACGGCGGTGTGATCTGGGCCATGCCTAGGCTGATTCAGGAAGGGCGTCCTGTCAATCAGTTCCGGCCAGTCCCCTGTGGCATGATCGGCCTCGTGGCGGTGCAGTCGGGGGTCTACCGAGGGGTCAGCGCCGCCGACCGGGTCGCCGACCGCCGCACCCGCTTGCTCGCGGCCGCTCTCGCGGTCTGGGCCGACCCGGACACCCGAACCACGATGACCGCGGTCTGCGCTGCGGCGGGGCTGTCCGAGCGCTACTTCTACGAGAGCTTCGCCGGGCTGGACGCGCTGCTCGAAGCTGTGATGGACGGGATCGCCGCCGAGATCGAGGAGACCAGCCGGGCCGCCGCCGAGAAGGCGGGCGACGACCCGGCGGCGCGCGTGCGGGCCGCCGTGCGGGCGTTCGTGGAGTTGCTGCTCGACGATCCGCGGAAGGGCCGCGTCGCGATCGTCGAGTCGGTCGCGGTTCCGAAGCTCCGGCAGCGGCGCACCGAGCTGCTCCGGTACCTCGCCCACCAGTCGGCGATCGAGTCGCGTGAACTGCTCGGCGCCCCCGGCCGCAGCACGAACGAGGACGAGATCGCGGGCCTGCTGTTCATCGGTGGCATGGCCGAGCTCGTCACGGCGTGGCTGGACGGCAGCGTCGAGGCGTCCGCCGAGGAGATCGTCGCCGCGGCGTCGCGGGCGCTGGTGGGCCTCTACCGCTGATCGACGTCGACGACCACCCGGTTCGGGTCGTCCTTGCCCGCCGTCACCGGTTCCGGTCGAGACGGCACCTGCCTCGAGTCGGACGACGCCCGGCGGAGCACGACGTTCTCCGGATACAGCGTGCCGAGCACCGCCAGCACCACCAGATCGTCCTGCCCGCTCGCGTCCACCAGGACATCGCCGTCCTCCGTCCACGCGAGACCGTCCGCGGACAGCACCGCCCACCCGTCGACCGGTCGAATCGGACCAGCGTCGCCTCCGGCCGCCGGTCCCTGCCGAGAGGCGAACCGGTGGCCCCGCAGCGCTTGGCCGAGATCGACCGACGCGGACGCCGTCCCACGGGTCACCTCGACGCGTGCGGTCCGGATCCCCTCCCGCACGGGTCCGGCGACAACCCGTCCGCGCAGGGCGTGCGCGGCGCCCGGACCGGGCAGCGTTTCGATCAGCGTTCGCGGCGCGGTGTAGTAGTCGTCGATCTCGTTGATGTACGTCGCGGGTTCACCGCCCGGCGCCGTCGCAGCCCAGCGGAGCAGGTACTTCGCCGCGGTGAGCGGCGACGCACCCACGACGGCGGGCAGCACCGTACCGCCGTCGGTGTCGAAGCCGTATCCGTCCGGGCCGCCGGCGCCGGTCACCACGCTGCGGGCGAACCGCACGACGCTGGTGTGGCGCACCTGGCGGAACAACACCTCGGCGAGGAACCGCTCGCGGGACTCCTCCACGTGCCGCAGGCCGGTCGGGGTCACGCGCAGGGGCACGTCCTGCCAGTTGACGAACGGCAGGAGCGCGTCACGCAGCAGCACCATCTGGTGTAGCCACTCGTTGTAGAGCTGGATGGTCACCGGGCCACCGCGCCGACCCATCAGCAGATCGGTGGCCGGGTGGGTGAGCAGGTGGCCGTCGCAGTGGCTGCGGACGACGAGCGGCCCAGCCGGGAACGGCGTCCGGTCGGCGAGCAACCGGTCGAGCGCCGCTCCGGTCCACGCCGCGATCTCCCGGCCGATCGTGTCCGCCTGGGCAGCGAACTCGCGGGCGGCGGGCGCGGCATCCGGTCCGGCGGCCAGCGGGAGCGACGTCTCGCGGGTGCCCAGCCCTAGCGTCGCGTGGATCTGGGCGGCGAGCACGTCCCGGTCGATGCTCTCCAGGGAGTCCAGAACGAACTGCAGGAGGGGCGCCGTCCCGGCGAAGAACTGGTGGGCGGTCATCGCGGTCACCGGCGGGAACGCGTTCCATCGGGAGCCGCCGAGCGGGGCGCGGGTCGCGGTTTCGGTCACGCTTACCTCCAGGAGTTATGGATCGTTCGATACAGATTCGGCGCAGCGCACATCAGTCGAGGGCGCCCACGGCGACCTCCACGACGGCGTGAAAAGCCCCGGCATCCGGCGTGACCTTGCTGGACACCAGGAGCCCGTTGAGGAACGTCACGAGGAACTCGGCGAGAGTGCGGGGATCGTGGCGGCGCGAGATCTCGCCGCGTGCCGCCGCCACGGTCAGCACCTCGGTGAGCGCGGCCTGGCTGGCCCTGAACGCGTCGCTGACCGCGCGCCGGGTCGCCGCGTCACCGGGCAGGCGTTCGGCGGCCGCGTTGACGAAGAGGCAGCCTCGCCCACCGGCCTGGACCGCTACCCGGACCCGCCCCAGGAGCAGCTCACGGACCACCTCCCGGATGTCCGTGCCACCGTCGAGCTCGCGGAGCGCGTCGCCGGCCAGCCTGGTGCGGTAGTGCTCCAGCGCCGCCCGGTAGAGCCCTTCCTTGCTGCCGAACGCCGCATACAGCGAGCCCTGCCCGATGCCGAGGTGCTCGGTCAGGTCGCGTACCGACGTGGCCTCGTAGCCGCGGGTCCAGAACAGTTCCATCGCACTGCCGGCCACCGCTTCGGTGTCGAACTCACGAACCCGGGCCACGAGCACACGCTAGCTTCTCTGTATCGATCGTTCAAGAATCAGCGGAACTGCCCCGCTGAACGCTCAGGTGGAACTCCAGCGCGCCGATCGGGCTAACGGAGTCCGCCGTCCGTGCGGGCCTGATGCGTCTGGGGGCAGCTACATGGCCGGGCGGTTCGCGGATTTGCGGGTCGGCACGAAGATCATCGTCACGGTGGCGGTGGTCGCCGTGATCATGCTGGTGATCGGCGGGCTGGCCTGGTCACGCATGGGCAGCCTCGACGATCGGATCCAGGGCATCGAGTCGAGCAACATCGCGCGCCTGAACAACCTCGTCGCGGTCCGTGGCGGGCTCTCGGACTCCTACCGCGGCCTGTTCGTCTACAAGGCCAGCCCGGCGGCCGCCCAGCCCGCGGCGAAGACCGCCACTCAGGATGGGCAGGCCGCGGTCGACGAGGCCTGGGACGCCTACATGTCGACGCCGGACTCCTCGACGGCCTGGAAGAACGGCGTCGCGACGTTCGACGAGAGCTGGACCCAGTACAAGGCGTTGGTCAACCTGCTGATCTTCGGGGACCAGCCGCCGTCGGGCGTCACCGTGCCCAGCGGGACCCAGGCGCAGGCCGCCGCCTGGAACACCGCCGAAGAGACGATGAACGACACCCTGGACACGCTGACCGCGCTGGAGCGGTCTCAGGCAGGCGCCGCCAGCGCCGATGCTCACGAGGAGGCTGACGCCGCCAAGACACTGATCGCCGCGCTGATCGTCGCCGGCCTGATCATCGCGCT
>NZ_FRCS01000034.1 GCF_900143005.1 Cryptosporangium aurantiacum | reverse complement strand
CGGGGATCATCGCGCAGATCAACGATTATCAGATGACGATCGCGTCGGCGGTGGAGGAGCAGACCGCCACGACGAACGAGATGAACCGCAGCATCAGCGAAGCCGCGATGAGCTCGTCGCAGATCGCCGCGAACATCTCCGGGGTCGCCGAGGCCACCCAGCGGACGTCCGGCAACGCGGCCGACGCCCGGCAGGCCGCCGACCGGCTGAACGCGATGTCGACAGACCTTCGCACCCTGGTGGGGCGCTTCCGCTACTAAGCGTATTTTGTCCGGTGGGCCTTTACGGCGCCGCCGCATCGCTGAAGACTGGCCGCCCGGATTCGCAGGCAGAAACAGCGCACCGCGACCAAGGAGCCTGGACATGGCCTCACGTCTGAACCCGTATCTGCACTTCCGCGGCAACGCCCGGGAAGCGATGGAGTTCTACCGCGACGTCCTCGGCGGCGACCTGCAGCTGATGACGTTCGCCCAGTTCGGCAGCGAGGACCCCACGCTCGCCGAGCAGGTCATGCACGGTCAGCTGGAGACGCCGAGCGGTTACACGCTGATGGCGTCGGATACCCCGCCCGACATGTCGCACAACCCGGGCGACAACTTCACGATCAGCCTCAGCGGCGACGACGGCGACGAGCTGCGCGGCTATTTCGAGAGGCTGTCCGAGGGCGGCTCGGTATACACGCCGCTGCAGAAGCAGGTGTGGGGCGACGAGTTCGGCGCCCTGACCGACAAATTCGGAGTCGCCTGGCTGGTCAACATCAGCGACCCCGTCTGATCCAGGGCTCGTTTCGCCACGGACGGGGACGGATCGTGCTGTACTCGGGCTGCCCGCGACCGTCCGCACGCGAAGGGGCCCGCAACGATGTCCGCACGGCAGCGTCCGCCGTTCCGCGCCGACCACGTCGGCAGCCTGCTCCGCCCAGCCGAACTCCTCGAAGCCCGCGCCGACTTCGCCGCCGGCCGGATCCCCGCTGACCGGTTACGCGAGGCGGAAGACGCGGCGATCCGGACCGTCGTGCGGAAGCAGGAGGAGGTGGGCCTGCGCACCGCCACCGACGGCGAGTTCCGCCGGACGTCGTGGCACATGGACTTCATCTACCGGCTCGGCGGGATCCACCGCGCCGACGAGCAGCTGACCGTCAAGTTCCGCAACGCCGCGGGCGGCCTGGAGTTCACCTCCGCCGCGCTGCGCGTCGACGGGCGGATCACGCTGCCCGAGCCGATCTTCGCCGACGACTTCGCGTTCGTCCGGGACCAGGTTTCCGGCGCCACCGCGAAGCTGACGATCCCGTCGCCGAGCATGGTCCACTACCGCGGTGGCCGGGCGGCGATCGATCCGTCGGTCTACCCGGAGCTGGACGAGTTCTGGGCCGACCTGTCGTCCGCGTACGCCGAGCAGGTACGGCGGATCGCCGCGCTCGGCTGCACGTACCTGCAGCTCGACGACACGAGCCTGGCGTACCTCAACGACCCGGAGCAGCGGGCGATCGTGGCGTCGCAGGGCGGCGACCCCGAGCACCAGCACGAGCGGTATATCGCGCAGATCAACGCGGCGCTGGCCGGGCGTCCGGAGGGCCTGGCGATCACCACCCACATGTGCCGGGGCAACTTCCGGTCGTCGTGGGCCGCCGAGGGCGGCTACGACTTCGTCGCCGAGGCGCTGTTCACCCAGCTCGACGTCGACGGGTTCTTCCTGGAGTACGACGACGAGCGCTCCGGTGACTTCTCCCCGCTGCGGTTCGTCCCACCCGGCAAGCAGGTGGTGCTCGGGCTCGTGACGACCAAGCGCGGCGCGCTGGAACGCAAGGACGACCTGAAGCGACGGATCGACGAGGCGGCCAAGTTCGTGCCGCTGGAGCAGATCTGCCTCTCTCCACAGTGCGGCTTCTCGTCCACGGTGGAGGGCAACGCGCTCACCCACGACGAACAATGGGCCAAGCTCCGGCTCATCGTCGAGGTGGCCGAGGAGGTCTGGGGCTAGACAAGGCATGGCTCTGAGCGATGCGTCATCCCCGCGGGACCTCGGTAGCCGAGTAGGTCCGGGGCTCAGCGGCGGGTGCCGGCCGGGAGGAGCGGGCCGAGCGTGCCCGCGCGGAGTGAGCCTTCCCAGGTGCCCGCCGTGCTCACGACGTCGTCGAGAACGCGCGCCGCGAGGTAGCGGTCGAGACGGGGGCGGCGGCCCCCGCTCCACCAGTCGGCCAGCACCGGAGCGGCCACCGCGACCGCGAGCGGAGCCCGCCACCGCGGCGCGGCGACGGCGACCGGGACCAGGACCGGCCACCAGACCCGCCCGACCGCTCTGGCGAGCCCCATCGCGGTCACCGGGAGACCGTTGCGCACCAGCCGCGCGGCCTCGGCGACCGGCTCGGGAACCACCGGCTTCAGCTGCCGCGCCACGAGCCCGACGCCGACCGCCGCGGCCACGCCCGCCGCTGCCACCGCGACCGGGCGGCGCGCGGCGAGCAGGACGCAGGCCGCGGCCAGCGCCGGGCTCACCCGGGCGGCGGGCAGCGCCCCGGGATGGCGACGTTCCAGTAGGCCGATCGATCGCGCGTACAACCGGCGGCGGGCGACGAACGGGCGCAGGCGGGTGCGGTGGTCGTGGCCGATCGTCACCGCGGGAACATAGTGGACGTTCCAGCCCGCGTCGACCAGCCGCCACTCGAAGTCGACGTCCTCGCCGATCGGGAGGTCGACGTCGAAGCGGCCGCCGATCTCCCGGACGGCTTCCATCCGGACCAGCAGCGTCGCGGTGGGCACATAGGGCACGAGTGCGCCGGGACGCACCAGGCCCGGCGACGGTCCCATGTCGAGCGGCGAGTGCGCGGCCTCGTACTCGCCGAGCCAGCCGTGGCCCTCCCCGTGCCCCAGCACCCGGGGCGCTACGGCGGCGACCGCGGCGTCGTCGAAATACGGGCGCAGCGCGTGCAGCCAGCCGTCCGGCACCACGACGTCGGAGTCGACCAGGGCCGCGAACGGGGTCGTGACCGCGGCGAGGCCGGTGTTCCGCGCCGCCGACGGTCCACGCCGCTCCGGGTGCCGGACCAGCCGGGCGGTGAACCGGGCCGCGACGTCCGGAATGCCCGCGGTGGCGGGCGACCCGTCGTCGACCACCACGATGGGTGCATCCGGCGCGGTGCGCCGGAGCGCGGTCAGGCAGCGGGTCAGTTCGGCGGTCCGCTCGAACGTGGGGACGACGATCGTGACGTCGGCGACGCGGTCCACCGGGTCCCGGAGCGGGTGCGCCATCCCGGCGTCGAGCAGCCGGCGGGCGAGCTTGCGCTGCGCGGTGCCGGTCCCGATCGGTGTGCCGGCGTCCCACGCCCGGATCAGGTCGGCGCCGGCCGCGGCGACCCGCAGCAACCGACCGGGGGAGCCGCCGAGCAGCGTGCGCCCGTCCGGGCTGATCCGCAGCGCCGCGTCCAGCCGCAGCCGCAGCCCGGCCGGCGCGAGCCCACGCTCCGCCGCGCCAACCGCTGTCACCGAGCCCCGTCCCCGCTGCCACCCGCCGCGTCCGGCGTCAGCCCGCCCTCGCTCGGCCGCCCTACGTCCGCGGCCGGCCCCGCGTCGGCCGGCTGTCCGGCCTTGGGGGACGCGCCCGCCTCGGGCTGCGGCCGCGGCCCGGCCGTCGATTCGGCGTCTGCCGGGCGGTCTGCGGCTGGTGGCGGGGCCGGGTCGGCGGAGGAGCCGGTGCCGGTGGGTAGGCCGGTGCCGGTCGGCAGGCCCGGCTCGTGCCCCGCGAAGCCGACGGCCAGTTCGGCGATCGCCTCGTCGAGCAGCGGTTCCAGCTCCGCGTCCGCGTGCCGGAGCCAGTCGCTGTACGCGGCGACCGCGCAGCCCAGCGCCGCGTGGGCGACCAGTTGCGGCAGCAGCGCCGAACGCGGCCGGGCTACCCGGGCCGCGACGAACTCCGCGATCACGTCCCGCCAGCCCGCGAAGCGCAGCGTGGAGTGCGCGATCAGCGCCGGGACGCCGAGGATGAGCGCCATCCGCCGCCGGTGCAGCGCCACGTGGTCGGCGTCCACCCGGTTGAACGCGACGACCGCCTCGCGCAGCGCGGCCATCATCGGGACGTCGGCCGGCGTGGCGGTGAGCCGTCCGCGCAGCCGCGCCAGCTCGGTGTCGAAATCGCCCCAGACCAGATCGTTCTTGGTCGTGTAGTACCGGAAGAACGTGCGTCGGCTGATGCCCGCAGCGGCAGCGATCTCGTCGATCGTCGTCTCCTCGAACCCGCGCGTGGCGAAGAGCTCCAGCCCGATCCGTTCCAGCTCGTCGTGCGAAGTCGCTGGTGGTCGGCCCATCCGCGCCGACGGCGTGGGCTCGTTCGACATCCGCTCTTCCTTTCTGCATCGGGTGTCATTAGTGTGACCGTTGTTCCAGAGTGATGCCCGTCGCATCGGGCGGCAGGCTCCCCATCAGCGCAAAGGAGCTTTTCATGGCTGTCGAGGCACTTGTCGCGGAGACCCAGGTCGACGAGGTCGAGGTCGAGCTGGTTGAGGAGGACCTGCTGGTCGAGGACGTGTCCATCGACGGGATGTGCGGCGTCTACTAGTCGTTGACGTCATGGCCGTGCACACCGGGCTCCCGGACACCCCCGCGGTCCTGACGAGCTTCGACCTGGACCAGGCCTGGGACATACATCCCCAGGTCGCGGTCCGGCCGGAGCCGTTCGGGGCACTGCTCTACCACTTCGGCACCCGCCGGCTCTCGTTCCTCAAGGATCCGACGCTGCTCGCGGTGGTCCAGTCCCTGCCGGAGCATCCGTCCGCACGCGCCGCGCTCGAGGCGTCCGGCGCCGACGTCGCGCAGCAGCGCCGCCTCGCCCGGTCGCTGGCGACGCTGGCGGCCACCGACATGATCACCGCACGGACGGAGGCGTCCCCATGACAGCCCCGACAGCTACCCGGCTGATCGACCACTTCAAGCTCGGCCTCGACGCCCCGATCTGCCTGACCTGGGAACTGACGTACGCGTGCAACCTGTCGTGCGTCCACTGCCTGTCGAGCTCGGGACGCCGTGACCCGCGCGAGCTGACCACCGCGGAAGCCAAGGCCGTCATCGACGAGCTCGAGCGGATGCAGGTCTTCTACGTGAACATCGGCGGTGGCGAGCCCACCGTCCGGTCGGACTTCTGGGAGCTGGTCGACTACGCGACCGCCCACAAGGTCGGCGTCAAGTTCTCCACCAACGGCGTGAAGATCACGCCGGAGGTCGCGCAGCGGCTGGCCGCCAGCGACTACGTGGACGTCCAGATCTCGCTGGACGGTGCGACCGCCGAGGTCAACGACCACGTGCGCGGCCCGGGCTCGTACGCCACGGCGATGCGCGCGATGGAGAACCTGAAGGCCGCCGGCTTCAGCGGCTTCAAGTTGAGCGTCGTCTGCACCCGGCAGAACGTCGGGCAGCTCGACGAGTTCAAGGCGATCGCCGACACGTACGGTGCCCAGCTGCGGCTGACCCGGCTGCGTCCGTCCGGGCGCGGCGCGGATGTCTGGGACGAGCTGCACCTGCTGCCGCACCAGCAGCGCGAGCTGTACGACTGGCTGGTCGCGCACGGCGAGTCGGTGTTGACCGGCGACTCGTTCTTCCACCTCGCGGCGTTCGGCGACGCGCTGCCCGGGTTGAACCTGTGCGGCGCGGGCCGGGTCGTCTGCTTGATCGACCCGGTGGGTGACGTCTACGCCTGCCCGTTCGCGATCCACGAGAACTTCCTCGCCGGATCGGTGCGGGACGAGGGCGGTTTCACCGGCGTCTGGCGGACGTCCGAGCTGTTCCAGGAACTGCGGCAGCCGCAGACCGGCGGCGCGTGCAAGTCCTGCCAGCACTACGACTCGTGCCAGGGCGGGTGCATGGCGGCGAAGTTCTTCACCGGGCTGCCGCTGGACGGGCCCGACCCGGAGTGCGTCCAGGGTTACGGCGAGACCGCGCTCGCGGGCGTCGTCGCGGGCAGTGCTCCGAAGCCGTCGCTGGACCATTCGCACCGCACCGAGCGCAAGCCCCGGAAGGCCTCCGGCCCGGTCACGCTGACGCTGACCCGCCGCAAGCCCGACAGTGCCTGCAACGAGAGCCCGCTCGCCGGGTTCGAGCTGATCAGCCAGCCAACCGGCTCCGGGTGCGCCTCCGGCGCTTGCGGCTGCTGATACCGGCCATGCCGACCCTGACGGAGCCGGTCGTGCTCGCTGGTGCGGCGGCCCCGTCCCGGGTCCTGTTCGGCCCGCACGTGACCAACCTGGCCCGGGGCCGGGCGCTCGCCGACCGCTCGGTGGCGTACTACGCCGAGCGGGCGGCCGGGGGCACCGGAGTGCTGGTCACCGAGATCGCGTCGGTGATCGCCGACGACTGGCCGTACGAGCGGGCTCCGCTGGCGTCCGAGTGCGGTCCGGGCTGGGCCGCGATCGCGGACGCCTGCCGCCCGTACGGCACCGTCGTCTTAGGAGGCCTGGGCCACGCCGGGCTGCAGGGGTCGAGCGCGTACTCGCAGCGGGTGCTGTGGGCTCCGTCGCCGGTGGCCGACGTGGTGACCAGGGAACAGCCCGCCGCGATGGAACAGACCCAGATCGACGCGGTGATCGCCGCGTTCGGGGCGGCTGCGGCGGCCGCGGTCGATGCCGGGCTGGGCGGCGTCGAGCTGAACGCCGGAGCCGACTCGCTGCTCCGCCAGTTCCTCTCCGGTCTGACCAACCAGCGGTCGGACGCCTACGGCACCGACAGATCCCGCTTTCTGCGGGACGTGATCGCCTCGGTCCGGGCCGCTGTCGGCCCGGACCGGGTGCTCGCTCTCCGCCTGTCCTGCGACGAGGACGCGCCGTGGGCGGGTCTCACCCCGGCGGACGCCGCGCAGGTGGTCGACGCCGTCGCGGGCCACGTCGACCTGCTGACGGTCGTCCGTGCCGGGCACTACTCGTCGGCGCGGTACCGGCCGACCGCTCGGACCGCCCCGGGGTTCAACCGGGACCTGTGTGCCGCGATGCGCACCGCCGCGGCGGGCCGGGTGCCGGTCGTGCTGCAGGGCAGCGTCGTGGTTCCGCATGCCGCGCAGGACGCGCTCGACGACGGTGTCGCGGACCTGGTCGAGATGACCAGGGCGCAGATCGCTGAGCCCCGGCTCGTGACGCTCGTCCGCGGTGGCGCCGCGGCACTCGTCCGACCGTGTGTGTTGTGTAATCAGGCGTGTCAGGTGCGGGACGTCCGCAACCCGGCAGTCAGCTGCGTGGCGGAGCCACGCGCCGGGCACGAGACGACTGAGTCGGATCCTGTGGGCCTGGACCCGGTCGGGCTGGACGCGGTCGCGCGGGACGTGCTGGTCGTCGGTGGTGGCCCCGCGGGCCTGGAAGCCGCGCGGGTGCTGGCGCTGCGCGGGCACCGGGTGCGGCTGGCCGAGCGCTCGGACCGGCTCGGCGGGCTGCTGCGGACCGCGGCGACCGGGCCGGGGCGGGAGCGGCTGGGGCTGCTGGCCGACTGGCTCGCCGCCGAGTGCCGGCGGCTCGGCGTCCGCATTGAACTGGGTACTGAGCTGACCGCGGACGAGGTCGCGGCCACCGAGCACGTCGTGCTCGCGACCGGGAGCCGGTCGCGCACACCCGACCGCGCCGCTGCCTGGCGCACCGCCATGCCCTCGACGCCCGCCATGCCCTCGACGGTCCTCGCGGCCGAGGGCGCGGCCGTCGCGGCCGACCTGGCGGCCGGCCCGTGGGCTGGCCCGGCGGTCGATCCGGGGCCGCGGGTGATTGATGTGGTGGAGGCGCTTGCGGAGCTGCCGGCGGGGCCGGTGGTGGTGGACGACCCGATCGGTGGGCCGGTCGCGGTCGGTCTCGCGGAACGGCTCGCGGACGCCGGGCGCGACGTGCACGTCGTCACGCCCGACCCGGTTCTCGGCGCCCGCACCCCCGAGCTGGCCGAGGTGAACTTCCGCCTGGAGGCGCTCGGTGTACGCCGCGAGCTGCGCACCCGGATCGTCGGCGTGACGCCCGGTGCGGCGGTGCTGGAGCACGTCTGGACCGGCGACCGCCGCACGGTCGCCTGCGCGGCGGTCGTCGACTGTGGCCACCGGCTGCCCGACGAGACGTTCGCGCAGGTCCGGGCCGAGCGCGCCGGTGACTGCGTGGCGCCCCGCACCGCGCTGGAGGCGATCCTCGAGGGCCGCCGCGCGGCGCTGCGCTTTGATCACACACCGGCTCCGCCGGTCGCCATGCACGTACGTCGACTTCGAGCGAGGAAGCGCGCCACATGACCACAACCACCGCCCCCGACGTGGTCGCCGCCCGGGCGAGAGTCGGCGCCCGCCTGGTCGGGCGGGAACGGGAACTCGATCTGGTGCTCGCGGCAGTCGCGGCCGGACGGGACATCGTCCTGGAGGGACCGCCCGGCACCAGCAAGACCACGATGCTGACCGCGATCACGGGCGAGTGGGGCATCCCGCTGCTGTTCGTCGAGGGCAACGCCGACCTGACCCCGGCCAAGCTCGTCGGGCACCACAACCCCGCCCGGGTCCTCAAGGAGGATTACAGCGAGGACAACTTCGTCGCGGGTCCGCTCACCGAGGCGATGCGGTCCGGCGGTTTCCTCTACATCGAGGAGTTCAACCGGGCCCCCGACGACACGCTCAACACGCTGCTCACCGCGATGGCCGACCGGCGGCTGTCGATCCCGCGGGTCGGCACGGTCGAGGCCCTGCCGACGTTCCGGATCATCGCGTCGATGAACCCTTACGACAACGTGGGTACGACGCGGCTCAGCTCGAGTGTCCACGACCGTCTCTGCCGGCTGGCCGTCGATTATCAGGACGACGACGCCGAGCGCGGCATCGTCGTCCTGCGAACCGGGCTGCCGTCGTCCGGGGAGGCGCTGGGTTCCTGGCTGGTGCGCGACGCGGTGGCGGTCACCCGGGCGACGCGGGAGCATCCGGACGTGCGGCAGGGCTCCAGCGTCCGTGGTGCGATCGACCTCGCGCTGGTTGCCGTGCAGTTGGGCGCGCTGCGTGGCCTGTCGGTGGACGACGCGGTCACCCGGGAGTCGACGTCGCTCTACGCGGTGCTGGTCAAGGACGCGATGGTCGTCGCGCTGTCCGGGCGGATCCACCTGGACGAGGCCGCGGACACCACACCGGAGCGGGTGCTCACCGAGATCTGGGAGGACCGGTTCATCCTCCAGCCGTCGGCGGCGCAGCCTGGTTGAAGAGCGGTCGAGGCGGATTCGCCGGTCTCGCGGGACCGCCGGACGAACGGCCGGGGCCGACCGCTCAAGCGGAAGCCCAAGCAGTTGTCCGAGGACCCGACCGAGTTCCGGCCGAGCCGGGCCTCGAACGGCTCCGGCACCGTGCTGACCGGGCGCGGGCGGCGCGACAAGCGCGGGCCGCAACTACCGGGCAGCGTGGCGCCGGGGACCACCGACGAGGGCGCGGATCTGGTCACGCTGGAGCCCTCGGAGGACGGGCCGGACCCGGCTGTCCGCGCGCGGGCACGGGAGATCGCGGCTCGGCTCTCGCTGCGGCGGCCGCGTCGTGATCGGCGTCAGCACCGGGGCGTGGGTGACCTCGCGTCGCTGCCGTACCGGGACGGGTCGGCCGACCTCGACCTGGACCGCACGATCGAGGCGCTGCTCGGCAACCCCGACGAGGTGGACGACGAGTCCGGCGTCGACCGGCGGATCATCGTGCGCGAACGAGTGCGCACCCGGCGGTCGGTGGTCCTGGTCGTGGACGTGTCCGGCTCGATGAAGGGAGAGCGGATCCGGACCGCGGCCGCCACGGTCGGCGCGGTCGCGGGTGAGCTGGCCGACGACGACCTCGCGGTGATCGCGTTCTGGTCGGACGCCGCGGTGCTGCATCCGCTCGGCGCGCCCGCCCGCCCGACCCGCCTGCTCGACCTGCTGCTGTCGGTGCCCGCGCGGGGGCTGACGAACGTCGGGTTCCCGCTGCAGCTGGCGGCGCGCGAGCTGTCCCGGGTACCGGCGCGCGACGCCCGGGTGCTCCTGCTCTCGGACTGTGTGCACAACGCGGGGCCGGACCCGCGTCCGCTCGCCGCGAGGCTGCCGCGGCTCGACGTGCTGCTCGACATCGGGACGCCGCCCGGCGAACACGACCTCGACCTGGGGCGGGACCTCGCCGAGGCAGGCCGGGGGCGGCTCCGCCCGATCCGCTCACACCGCGACGTCGCACCGGCGCTGACGTCGATCTTCACGAGTTGACGCTGTTCAGCCCGGTGCGGGTGGGTCCGGTGACCCTCCGCAACCGGGTGGTGTTCTCCGCCCACCTGACGAACTACGCCGAGGACGGGCTGCCGAGCGCGCGGCACGTCGAGTACTACCGTGCCCGGGCGGCGGGTGGGGCCGGGCTGATCATCACCGAGGAACACACGGTCCACCCGTCCGACCGGGCGTACGAGAAGCTGATCCGCGGATACGACCCGGCGGTCGTGCCGCACTACCGGGTGCTGACGTCCGCGGTGCACGACGCCGGCGCGCTCGTCCTGGCACAGCTCAACCACAACGGTGGGCAGGCGTCCGGGATGTATACGCGGGAGCCGGTGCTGGCGCCGAGCGCGGTGCCGGATCCGATGTTCCGGGAGGTGCCGGTGGCGCTCTCGGGGGATCGGATCGCGGAGATCGTCGAGGGTTACGCCCGGACCGCCCGACACTGCGTCGAGGGCGGTTTTGACGGGGTGGAACTGCAGTGTTCCCACTCGTCGCTGATCCGGCAGTTCCTGTCCCGGGCGACGAACCGGCGGACCGACGCGTACGGAACGGACCGCTCTCGGTTCCTGCGGGAGGTGCTCGCGGCGGTCCGGGCCGAGATCGGGCCGTCGTCCGTGCTGGGCGTGCGGCTCGGCGGTGACGAGATGATCGAGGACGGCGTCACGCTGGACGAGGCGGTGGCCACCGCCCGTCGCGTCACCACCGCAGGGGGAGCCGACTACGTCAACACCTCGATCGGCCTGGCCACCGAGACGCTGTTCCTGATCCAGGCCGGTATGCGCGTTCCACCGCGGTACGCGCTGCACATCCCGGCCGCGATCAAGGCCGCGGTGCCCGTGCCGGTGATCGGCGTCGGCCGCTTCAAGCACCCGGCGCAGGCGGAGAAGGCACTGGATGCCGGGTACGCCGACCTGATCGGGGTGGTGCGTGGCCAGATCGCCGACCCGTCGTTCGCGGCGAAGGCGCTCAGCGGCCGGGCGGACGAGATCCGCACCTGTCTGTCCTGCAACCAGGAGTGCGTGGGGCGGGTCGGGTTCAACCGGTGGCTGGGGTGTGTGTGGGGGGCGGGGGTGCTGCCTGCCCCCGTGCGGCGGTCACTCCGGATTGCGGTGGTCGGGGGAGGGCCGGCAGGCCTGTCCGCGGCGGTGACCGCGGCTGAGCGGGGGCACGCGGTGACGCTGTACGAGCGGTCCGCGGAACTCGGAGGACAGGTGCCGCTGGCCGCGCGGGCGCCGAACCGCGCGGAGTTCGCGGAGCTGACCCGGTCGCTGGCTCTCGCTGTCGACCGGGCCGGGGTGGACGTCCGGACCGGGGTCGACGTCGACGCTGCGGCGTTGCTGGCGGATGCGCCGGACGCGGTCGTGCTCGCGACCGGCGCGCGGCCGGCGCGGCCCTCGTGGGCCGCCTCGTCCCGGGTCGTGGACGTCACGGACGTGCTGTCCGGGCGCGTCGAACCGTTCGGCGCCGTGCTGATCTACGACGAACTCGGGTTCCACCAGGCGACGTCGGTGGCGGAGCTGCTCGCCGGCCGGGGGTGCGCGGTGGAGATCGCGACGCCGGGGATGATCGTCGGGCAGGACCTCGGGGTGACGCTCGACCTGGAGCTGTGGACGATCGCGGCGGAGGCGCGGGGGATTCGGCAGACGCCGGACGTGACCGTCGAAGCCGCTGGTTCGGTGGGGGACCGCGTGCACGTGGTCCTGGGGCACCATCCGACCGGGACGCGCCGGGAGCGGATCGTGGACTGGGTCGTGTCGGTCGTCCACCCGGCGCCGGACGGCGCGCTCTGGCACGCGTTGCACGGTGCGCCGTTTCCGGTGCACCGGGTGGGCGACTGCCTGGCGCCGCGCCGGGCGCACGCCGCGGTGCTCGAGGGGGAACGGGTGGCGAGAGAGCTGTGAGCCTGTCCGATGCCGCGGTGGTGGTGTGCGCCGGCGGTGGGATGCTGGGCGCCGACCCCCGGGCGGTGTGCACTGTTCTCACGGACGTGGCGCACGCACTGGGCGCGGAGATCGGTGCGACGCGGGCAGTGGTCGACGCGGGCTGGTTCGGCCACGACCGCCTGATCGGCGCCAGCGGGGTGACGATCAGCCCCGCGCTGTACCTGGGGCTCGGCGTCGCCGGGGTTCCGTTCCACGAGATAGGCCGGCCGGTGCACGTCCTGAGCGTGAACACCGATCCGGCGGCCCCGCTATCGGCCCGCGCCGACCTGGCACTGCGCACCGACGCCGTCGCGCTGCTTCCCGAACTGGCCGCCCGCCTCCGCGGCCGCGCCCACGGCGGCCGCGCCCCCGGCGGCCGTGCACGCGCGAGCCGCGCGCCGGGCGTCGATCTGGTCGTACCGCGCGGGACGGCGCACGAACGGTTGCGGGCACTGACCGGGGTCCCCTCCGGGCCGGCACGGCCCGTCGAGCCGCTCGGCGCCGCGGCCGCCGCCACGGCGCTGATCGGCTTTCTCACCCACCACGGCTACTTGGAAGAATCCCCGAAATGAATTCACTCGCCGACCGGACCTGGCCGGAGATCTCCGGTGACCAGGTCCTCGCGATCCCGGTGGGATCCACCGAGCAGCACGGTCCGCACCTGCCGTTCTCCACCGACACCGACGTCGCGGTGGCGCTGGCCCGAGCCCTGGCCGCCCGGCGCGACGACGTCCTGGTCGCACCGGCGCTACCGTACGGCTCGTCCGGGGAGCACCAGGCGTTTCCGGGCACGCTGTCGATCGGCCCGCAGGCGATCGAGCTGGTCCTGGTGGAGCTGGGGCGGTCCGCGTCGGAGACGTTCGGCCGGATTCTGCTGATCTCCGGGCACGGCGGCAACGCGATCCCGGTCAACCGCGCGGTCCGGCGGCTGCGCAGCGAGGGACGCGACGCGCTGGCCTGGGCGCCGCGCTGGCGCGGTGACGCGCACGCCGGGCGCACCGAGACGTCCGTGCAGCTCGCGCTGGACCCCCATCGGGTGCGGCTCGACCGGGCGGAGCCGGGCAACACCGCTCCGCTCTCCGACCTGCTGCCGGTGATGCGCGAACAGGGCCTGCGGCCGGTGACCGCGAACGGGGTGCTGGGGGATCCGTCCGGTGCGGACGCCGAGGAGGGCACCCGCCTGCTGGCCGAGGCCACCGACGACCTGGCCACCACGGTCGCCCGCTGGCTCGGCGAAGACACCTAGGCCGGCTCGTCCCCCCGGCAACTACTGGGCCGAACGCCCAGCGCGCGGCGGTACCTTCGTCCACTATCTGCGGCGGCTACTGAGCGCGATGCTCCAGATATCGACCGTGAGCCGACGCCCCTAGCCGGGAGCCGCGGCGCGAGGATCGGGGGAATCGGATGAAGACATCGTCTCTCGCCAAGGCCGCCCGGGTCGCGGTCGCGTTCGCCCTGGCAGTGGCCGGTGGGCTGGGTCTCGGTGGGCTGGGGCTGATGTCACCCGCCGCTGCGGCGTCCGCCCCGGCGAGCTCCGGCGCACCCACGGCGCAGCGGATCACGTTCGACTGGCGGAGCGCGACGGTCAAACTCCCGTGGCGCTCGGCGAAACTCTCGGACGGCAGCCGCTGCCCCGGCGGATGGGTCACGTTCAAGCCGCTGCCGCCGCCGACCGAGTCCACCGGCGTCGCCCGGCGCGGCCCGTTCACCTACTCCGTGTCGGTGCGGGACACGGCGGACGTCACCCGCGACGGGCGCCCGGATCAGGTCATCCATCTGACGTGCCAGCGGGGCCTCGCCGGTAACTCCCTGGACTACCTCTACAGCTACCGCCAGGTGCGCGGCCACCAGCGTCCGGTCCTGCGAGACTTCGTGACCTCATCGGACTTCGACGTCAACGCCGACTGGCTGATCCTCTCGCTGGACGCGCGGTTCGGCTCGATCGCCGTGCAGCAGTTCGTCCGCGGGCTGGACGCTCCGGTCGACCGCGTCTTCCGCTGGACGCGCCGCGGGTTGATCCCGAACCGGCCGCTGCCGCTGTTCCCGCAGGCGGACGTCGCACCACGCTGACCACCTGGCGTCGGCATGAGAGCCTCGTAGCACACAGCTGCGGGGCGGTGAGGACGATGGCCAGCGAGAAGGATCGGCCGGTGTTCCGGATGACCCGGGGGCGCCGTGTCGGTGACGGGTTCATGGCGTTGCTGATCCGCGCCGGTGTCGTGCCGCACTCCTACCTGCTCACCACGCGCGGGCGGAAGAGCGGCCGCCTGCACACGACCCCGGTGACGCTCGTCGAGGAGGACGGGCGGCGCTGGCTCGTCGCGCCCTACGGTCCGGTGTCGTGGGTCCACAACGCTCGCGCGGCCGGCCGGGTGACGCTGACCCGCCGAGGGAAGACGGTCGAGTGGGTAGTCACCGAGGCGGGACCCGAGGACGCCGGCCCGGTGCTCAAGCAGTACATCCAGCTCGCGCGGCCGACGCGCCCCTACTTCCGGGCGGCGCCGGACGCTCCGGTCGAGGCATTCGTCGCCGAAGCCGACCAGCACCCCGTCTTCGAGCTCACCCCGCCGGCCTCCTAGATCTCAGAGCGATACGAGCAACCTTTCCGTGGTGGGCGTCGTCCTTGGTGGGCGACGGAAGGAGTTGCCCGTGCGCGGGAAACCGGAAGCCTTCGCCGGTCTGGATGCGTTCGTCGCGGAGCGCGGCGATGCACTGCTGGCTACGGCGATCCTTCTGGCCGGCGGAAGGGACGCCGGCCAGGATCTGCTCCAGGCTGCGATCGAGCGGCTGATGCGACGCTGGAACCGGATCGACGGAGACCCCGAGGGGTACGTCCGCCGCATCCTGTACCACCTGGCGGTCGACACCTGGCGGCGGCGGAGCAGACGACCCGAGGTCCTCACCAGCGTGGACGGTCGGGCGGCGCCGGACGTCACCGAGACGCTCGACCTGCGGGACGCGCT
This sequence comes from Cryptosporangium aurantiacum, assembly GCF_900143005.1. Classification (NCBI taxonomy): domain Bacteria; kingdom Bacillati; phylum Actinomycetota; class Actinomycetes; order Cryptosporangiales; family Cryptosporangiaceae; genus Cryptosporangium; species Cryptosporangium aurantiacum. The sequence continues at coordinate 27,412 of NZ_FRCS01000034.1, read as the reverse complement.
GGTCCGGGCGCTCGCGCTGCTGCCACCGAAGCAACGTGCGGTGCTCGTCCTGCGGTACTGGGAGCACCTCACCGAAGCCGAGGCCGCCGACCGGCTCGGCTGCTCGGTCGGCACGGTCAAGTCCACCACCTCGCGCGGGTTGGCCCGGCTGCGCGAGCTCACCGCCGACTGGGCCGTCGACCACCGCACCCCGAACGGAGCGCGAGCATGACCACCGAACTCGAAGAGCACCTCGTCGCCGCGATGCGCGCCTCCGTCGCCGACACCCGGCTGACCACCGACGTCGTCGCGGCCGCCGCCAGGTCGAACCGGCGGCGCCGCACCGCCCGTCGTGGCGCCACCGCACTCGGCGGCCTCACGCTGGCGGCGGCGGTGACCGGGATCGTCGTGGCGACCACTACCGGGCCGGTGACGATGACGACCAAACCTCCGGCGGAGAGCCCGGCGCTGCAGCCGGCCAGTTACGTCGCCACCGAGGTCAGCGACGCGATCACCCGGAGCGAGCAGCAGATCGAGCACTCGACGCTGCGGATCACGCACGAGGGCAAGTCCACCGGAACGGCGGAGGAGTGGTGGGACGGCGTCACCGACGACCTCCGCCGGACCGACGTCACGGAGTCCGGCGCGAAGCTGGACTACCTGTTGAAGCACGACGGGGACCGGGCGACGTCGATGTTCGTCGACCACAGCACACGGACCTGGACCACCTCGAGCTACGAGGGTGAGAGCAGGGACAAGGGCGGCGAGGGCATGGTGCCCCGGACCGCCGCGGACATCAAGGCCGCGCTGGAGAAGCAGACCACGCTCGCGGTCCTCGGCAAGGAGACGATCGACGGGCGGGAGACGCTGCACCTGAAGCTCTCCGGTGAGCTGGAGGTGCCGAAGGAGCACGGCAAGTACGAGCTCTGGGTGGACGCCAAGACCTACGAGTTGGTGCGGGTCGTCGCCCACAAGCGTCCGAACCCGCAGTCACAGCCGGTCATCGCGCAGTGGGACTACACGTATCTGCCGCGGACCGCGGAGAACCTGGCGAAGTTCACGCTGACCCCGCCGCCCGGCTACACCGAGGAGCAGCCGAAACCGATCAAGGAGAAGCCCACGAACTGATCGCAGAAGTCGGCTTTCCGACAGAACCGTGCTGATCCGGCGGCGCAGGTCATCCAGAGCCCATGAGCACAAAGTTGATCAGTGCAACGGGCAAATCTGGCCGCCGGACGGCTCGGCTCGGAGCAGCCGCACTGCTGACCGTTGCACTGCTGGGGGTGAGCGCATGCTCCAGCGCGTCGTCCACATCGTCCGGGCCGGCGGAACCACCCGGGTCGTCGAGCGCAGCGTCGTCGGCTCCCGCTCCCGTTCCCGCGACCAGCGCGGCGGCCGCTCCGCCCGCACCGCCGGTGGCGAGCACGCCGACCGGTGGTGAGGGCGGCCAGCCGCAGGCGGGGAACGGCTGCCCCGCCAACGGGGTGAAGATCCCGGCGGGCGCACGCACCGGCAAGACCGCGGACCTCGATCTGGACGGCAGGCCGGACACGATCTGGCTCCTGGACAACGGCAGCGGACGCCGGGTCGGCGTGACGACGGCGACCGGCGCCACGTTCTCCAGGATCTACCGGAACCCGTCGCCCGTGGCCGCCCGGGCGATCGGCCAGAAGCTCGCCCCGGCCGGGCCGGCGATCGTTCTGGTCGACCTGAGCCGCGCGGTGCTTCTCTACGACGTCGTCGACTGCGCGCTGGTGCCGGCCCGGAACGCGCAGGGGAACCAGTACACGTTCGACCGCGGGTTCACCGGCTACGGCACCGGCGTTGAGTGCGTCCGGACCGGGTCCGGTTACACGCTGGCCGGGCTGCTGGCCGCCCAGGAGAAGACCGGCGGCGGCTTCCGTGTCACCCGGACGACGATCAGGTTGAGCGACTTCGGCAGGCAGGCCCGCAACGGTGTGACGACGACGCTGGCCCGGCACGCGGCGACCGACAGCGACCTCGTCCAGCACGCGCGCACGGTCAGCTGCGGCAGCGGCCCCCAGGTGCAGGGCCTCGGCTGACGCCGCTCACACGTCCGCGACGGGTTGGGCGAACTGTGCCGCGTAGAGGCGGGCGTAGGCACCGTCGGCGGCGAGCAACTCGGTGTGGGTGCCCTGTTCGACGATCGCGCCGTTCTCCATCACGAGGATCAGGTCGGCGTCGCGGATCGTGGAGAGGCGGTGGGCGATGACGAAGCTGGTGCGGCCTTGCCGCAGGGTGTTCATCGCGCGCTGGATGAGCAGTTCGGTGCGGGTGTCGACCGAGCTGGTGGCCTCGTCGAGGATGAGGATCGCGGGTTCGGCGAGGAACGCGCGGGCGATCGTGATGAGCTGACGTTCGCCGGCGGAGACGCTCGAGCCTTCCTCGTCGAGGATCGTGTCGTAGCCGTCGGGCAGCGTGCGGACGAAATGGTCCACGTGGGTGGCCACGGCGGCGGCGACGATGTCGTCCTGGGTGACCTCGCGCCTCGCGCCGTAGGCGATGTTGTCGGCGATCGTTCCGCCGAACAGCCAGGCGTCCTGCAGCACCATGCCGGTGGTGGCGCGCAGGTCGGCGCGGGTCATCGTGGCGATATCGACGCCGTCGAGCGTGATGCGTCCGCCGGTGACCTCGTAGAAGCGCATGAGCAGGTTGACCAGCGTGGTCTTGCCCGCGCCGGTGGGGCCGACGATCGCGACGGTCTGGCCGGGTTCGACGACGAGCGAGAGGTCCTCGATCAGCGGCTTGTCGGGGGCGTAGCGGAACGACACGTGCTCGAAGCCCACCCGCCCGCGGACTCGGTCCGGCCGCGCCGGGGTCGCCGGGTCGGGGTCCTGTTCGTGCGCGTCGAGCAGCGCGAACACCCGCTCGGCGGACGCCACCCCGGACTGCAGCAGGTTGGCCATGCTCGCCACCTGGGTGAGCGGCTGGCTGAACTGCCGCGAGTACTGGATGAACGCCTGGACCTCGCCGAGCGTCAGCGCACCCGACGCCACCCGCAGCGCACCCACGACCGCGACCAGCACGTAGTTGACGTTGCCGATGAACATCATCGCGGGCTGGATCAGGCCCGAGATGAACTGCGCGCGGTAGCTCGACTGGTACAGCGCCTCGTTCTGCGCCGCGAAGACCTCCCGGACCTCCTTCTGGCGGCCGAACGTCTTCACCAGCGCGTGCCCGGTGAACGCCTCCTCGACGTGGCCGTTGAGGCGCCCGGTGGTCGTCCACTGCCCGACGAACTGCGGGCGGGCACGGCGTCCGATCTGGCCGGCGACGAACGTGGACAGCGGGATCGTCACGAGCGCGATCAGCGCGAGCAGCGGCGAGATCCAGAACATCAGCGTCAGCACGCCGACGATCGTGAACAGCGAGATGATCACCTGGCTGAGCGTCTGCTGGAGGGTCTGGGACAGGTTGTCGATGTCGTTCGTGACCCGGGACAGGATCTCGCCCCGGGGCTGCCGGTCGAAGTAGTTGAGCGGCAGCCGCTCGAGCTTGGCCTGGGTGTCCTCGCGCATCCGGTGGACGATCCGCTGCACGATCGTCGTCGTGACGCGTCCCTGCAGCAGGGCGAACAGCGACGCGGCCAGGTAGATCCCGAGCACGATCAGCAGCACCCGGCCGACCGCGCCGAAGTCGATGCCCTGGCCGGGGACGACGTCCATGTGGCTGACCAGGTCGGCCGTCGTGTTCTCGCCGCGGGCCCGCAGGTTCTCCACGGCCTGCTGCTTCGAGATGCCCGCGGGCAGGTCGCGCCCGATCACGCCGGCGAAGATGAGGTCGGTGGCGTGGCCGAGGATCTTCGGGCCGGTCACCGAGAGCGCCACGCTGGCGGCGGCGAGAAACAGCCCGAGCGCCATCAGCGGCCGCTCCGGCCGCAGCGTGGCCAGCAGGCGGCGTCCGGACGTGCGGAAGTCGAGCGCCTTCTCCCCGGGGCCGCTCATGAACCGGGCCGGGCCCTGCGCGGGCGGACCACCGGGGCCGCGGGCCGCGGTCGGGCGTTCGCCGACCGCGGTGGCGAGCGAGGCGCCGTCGGTGCCGCCGGGGGTGCCCGGACCGTCGGCGCCGTCGGGGGACGCCGGAACGGGGCCGGGGCGCGCCGGACCGGTCATGCGGCCGCCTCCTGTTCGGTGAGCTGGGACAGGACGATCTCGCGGTAGGTGTCGTTGGTGTCCATGAGTTCCGCGTGGGTGCCGGCACCGACGACGCGGCCCTGGTCGAGGACGATGATCCGGTCGGCGGTGCGGATCGTGCTGACCCGCTGGGCGACGATGACGACGGTCGCGTCGGCGGTCTCCCGGGTCAGCGCGGCACGCAGCGCGGCGTCGGTGGCGTAGTCGAGGGCCGAGAACGAGTCGTCGAAGAGGTAGATCTCGGGCCGGTGGACGAGCGCGCGGGCGATCGCGAGGCGCTGCCGCTGGCCGCCGGACACGTTGGAGCCGCCCTGGGCGATCCGGGCGTCGAGGCCGTCGGGGAGCGTGCGGACGAACGGGGCGGCCTGGGCGATCTCCAGCGCGTGCCACAGATCGTCGTCGGTGGCGTCCGGGTTGCCGTAGCGCAGGTTCGACGCGATCGTGCCGGTGAACAGGTACGGGCGCTGCGGTACCAGCCCGATCACCCGGGACAGGTCCACCGGGTCGAGCTCGCGGACGTCCACGCCGTTGACCAGCACCGCGCCGTCCGTGACGTCGGACAGGCGGGGGATCAGGTTGAGCAGCGTGGTCTTGCCGCTGCCGGTGCTGCCGATGATCGCGGTGACCTCGCCGGGTTCGGCGAGCAGGTCGACGTCGCACAGGACCGGTTGTTCGGCACCGGGGAACCGGAACGAGGCGCTCCGCAGTTCGAGCCGGCCGTGCACGTCGGGGAGCGGGGTGGTCGGCCGCTCCGGCGGTATCACGCTGGTGTCGGTGCCCAGCACGTCCTGCAGACGCTCGGCGCTCACCTGCGCGCGTGGCGTCATCATGAACATGAACGTGGCCATCATGACCGACATCAGCGTCTGCATCAGGTAGCTGAGGAACGCGGTCAGCGCGCCGATCTGCATGGAGCCCGAGTCGATCCGGTGACCGCCGAACCAGAGCACGGCCACGCTGGAGACGTTCACGACCACCATCACGGCCGGGAACATCACCGAGATCAGCCGGCCGACCCGCACCGAGATGTCGTACAGCTCGTCGTTGGCGTCGGCGAACCGTTTCCGCTCGTGCGGCTCCCGGACGAACGCCCGGATCACCCGGGCACCGCCGATCTGCTCGCGCAGCACCCGGTTGATGTCGTCCAGCTTGTCCTGCATGAGCCGGAACTGCGGTCCCATCCGGACGATGAGCACGCCGATGATTGCCACCAGGACCGGCAGCGCGACCAGCAGGACCGACGCGAGCGGAACATCCTGGCGCAGCGCGAGCAGGATGCTGCCGACGCACATCACCGGCGCCGCGATCACCATCGTCAGCGTCATCAGGACCAGCATCTGTACCTGCTGGACGTCGTTGGTGATGCGGGTGATCAGCGACGGGGTGCCGAACGTGCCGACCTCGCGGGCGGAGAACGCCTGCACCCGGTCGAAGACGGCGGCCCGGACGTCGCGGCCGAGCGCCATCGAGACCTGCGCCCCGACGTACACCGCGCCGATCGCGCAGATGATCTGCCCGAGGCTGACCGCCAGCATCACGCCGCCGATCCGCATGATGTAGCCGGTGTCGCCCTTCACCACGCCGTGGTCGATGATGTCGGCGTTGAGCGTCGGCAGATAGAGCATCCCGAGCGTCTGCAGCAGTTGCAGCACGACGACGATGGTGAGCGGCTGCCGGTAGGGGCGCAGGTGCGCCCGCAACAGCGTGATCAGCACTTCTGACCCTCTCGGAGCGGGGTTTCCGGCGAGCGGCCGGGCGCGCTCGCCTGCAATGCCCGAGCAGCAGGGGCCACTCGGTCGAGCGCCGCGCGCAGGAACTCAGTCAACGGCAGGTCGCCGTCATCGCGAAGCCAATATTCGCTCGCCGCGCGGATCGCGGTGGCGTACGCACCGCCGACGACGCGGCCGGTGAGCGGATCGCAGCCGGTGCGCTCGACGATCGCCTCGGCCAGCGTGAACTCGGTCGTCACCGAGTGCCGGAGGTACTCCGCCTGCATGGCCGGGGTCGCCGCGATCAGCCGGATCATCGCCTTCTCCGGCTCGGTCACCCCGCGGACCTCGAGGACGGCCGCGAGCAGGGCCGCGTCCAGCGCCTCGTCGGCGGGGCGCCGGCGGAGCGCCGCCGCGAAGAGGTGCGCCCACTGCAGGCGCTGCGCGCAGATCGCCTCTTCCCGGCTGGAGAAGTAGTTGTTGAACGTGCGCGGGGAGACGCCTGCCGCCGCCGCGATGTCGTCGACCCGGACGTTCTCCGGACCGACCTCGGTGGCGAGCCGCCACGCCGCGTCGGCCAGCGCCTCCCGGGTCGCCTGCTTCTTGCGCTGCCGCCAGGTCACCAGGCCGGACGGCCGCTGCTCGATCGTGACGTACGTCGCTTCTTCGCCGGAGATGGGGGCCTCGTCGCCGGACATGGGGGCCTCGTCGCCGGACATGGAACCACCGTAGACGTTGATTGCGGGCCACGCAATTTTTCGGAGCCCGCAATATGGTCGGTGACCCGGATCACTTCGACGCGGGAATTGAGTCCATCAGACTCAAGTTTCATGACACGTGAGCCGGTCGATCCGAGACCGTGCCGGAGGAAACGCAGGGAGAAGACATCATGAGCATCACCCTCTGGACGCGCCGGGACCCGTTTGCGGAGTTCGACGCGCTGGTCCGTCGCTCGTTCGGTCCGGTCGCGACGCGCCCCGCCGCGACCAGCCCCGTGGCGACGCGGTCGTTCCGGCCCGCCGCCGAGGTGACCCGCGACGGTGATGACGCCGTCGTGCGGCTCGAGGTCCCGGGCGTCGACGTCGAGAAGGACGTCACGGTGGAGGTCGCCGACGGGCAGCTCGTCGTCCACGGCGAGCGCCGCGACGAGCGCACCGAGGAGCGCGACGGCCGCAACTTCAGCGAGGTCCGCTACGGGTCGTTCCGCCGGACCTTCGCGCTGCCGGAGCACCTGACCGCGGACGCCGTCACCGCCTCCTACGACGCCGGCGTGCTGAGCGTCCGAGTGGCCGGTGCCTACGCCGCGCCGGCCGGCGCGCAGCCGCGTCGGATCGCGATCAGCACCGGCGCGGCCGAGACCCCGGCGGTCACCACCGCCGAGGAGCAGACCGCCTGACGACAGGCGTTCACCCGCGAAGGCCGGGCCGGAAGGCCCGGCCTTCGCCCGTTCAGAGCAGCAAATTCTTCAGTTGCGTCGTTCCGCTTCGCTGTGTGACCCCACGAGCGCGCTCCGGTGCGATATCACTGTTCCGGGAAGCGTTCAGCGATCCCGAGGCGACGAAACGGGTCACACAGCAATGACGACGAAGCGACGTGGGAAAAGTCGCGAGATCGCCCGGTCGGCGATCTCCGTGCTCAGCGAACACGGGGTCCGCAACGCACGACTCGCTGACATCGGTGCGGGTCTCGGCATGACCGGGGCGCACCTCCTCTACTACTTCGAGAGCAAGACCGACCTCTTCATGGCGGCCTTACGGATCGTCGAGTCCGACCTGAGGGAAAGAGCGGTGGCCGCGTTCGCCGAACTGGCGACGGCCCAGGAACGGTGGCGCTGGCTGGTCGACGCCGCCGCGCCGAGCGGCCTGCGGGACAGCAACCTCATGATGTGGCTCGAGGCCTGGTCGGAGGCGGTTCACGACCCGGCGGTCCACAAGCTCATCACCGAGCTCGAGGACGGCTGGCAGGGGCTGGTGCGCGAGGTGCTGGAGTACGGCGTCGCGACCGGTGAACTGGAGCCCGACCTGGACGTCGAGACGTTCGTCGAGGGGTTCTCGGCGTTGCTCGACGGGCTCACGATCCGCGCGGTCGTCGGCTACCGTCCGGTCGACAAGGGACGGATCGTCGAGATCTGCAACACGTTCGCCGCTTCCCAGCTGCGCTGGAACACCCCGGCGGCGGTCTAGTCGGGCTGCTCCAGCCGGTTGACGCGATCCCGCAGGTAGCGGGTGTGGTCGGTGAGACGCTGTGCGTCGGCGGCGTACACGGCTGCCGCGATCCGCTCGACGTCGGCGCGGATCAGCTCCAGCTGCGCGGCCAGGTCGTCGGCCGGCTGCCCGGACCCGTACCACCGTGGCAGCGCGAGGTAGGTCTCCAGCGAGATCGGCAGGTCCGACCGGACGACCCGGGTCACCCCGTACGCCTGGTCGGGGGCCGCGGCCAGGGCGTCCGGCCGGTCCAGCAGCTCGAACAGCAGCGCGGCGACGTCGCGGACCGCCGCGTGCGCCCCGTCCGGCAGCCGTCCGGCCAGCGGGTCCAGCCGGGCGAGCAGCGTGCTCAGATCGCGGCGGATCGCGCCCGCCTCGTCGGCGGCGTCCGGACCGGACGCGACGAGGCGGACACGGGCCGGCGGAGTGGCCAGCACCCCGGCCGCGTACAGACCGACCGGGAGCACCCACCACCAGGCACCGCCGAACCCGGCGACGGCGGCGCCCAGCCCCGCCAACCCGCCGGCGCACCCGACGATGTTCTTCCGGGAGCCGAGGAAGGCCACCGCTCTACTGGTACCCACGGATCTCCTTGAAGACGGTGGTCAGCGAGTCCGTCCTGGCGTCGAACGTCCGCCCGCCGGTCATTCCGGCGACCTCCTTCATCTCGGCCTCGCGGCTCTCCCCGAACAGGACCGGGTAGACCGGGATCGCCCGCTGGGCCGCCGGGTAACCCGCGAACGTCCGGCGAAAGTCCGGGAGCTCCGGGCCCTCGGTGTTCTCCCCGTCGGTCATCAGGACGATCGACGTGACCGGTCCGTCCGCGGACGTGCGCGTGCGCAGCAACGCGTACGCGCGGTCCAGCGCCCGGTACACGGCGGTGTCGCCGCCGATCCGCAGGTCCTCGATCGCGGACCGGATCCGGGCCAGCGCCGCGTTCGGGTCCCCGGGCGGCACGGTCACCGTGACCGGCGCGGCCACCGTCGAGGAGAACGCGAGCAGCGTGACCTCCTCGCGCGAGCGGAACCGCGCGAAGCGTCCGGACAGCGACGAATCCGCGCCGGTCAACGCCGTCAGCGCGGCCTGCAGCCCGGCGATCCGGTCACCCTTCATCGAACCGGACGTGTCGAGCACGTACACCGTGCGGGACGGGCGGCGGATCTCGTCCTGATACGCGGTCAGCAGCGCGTCCACGGCATCGCGGCGAGCCGGGAACGGCAGCTCGACGAGGGTCCGGCCGCGCAGCGGCTCGGGGAGCGGGACGGTCGGGTCGATCGGACGGCGGCGGGTCGTGTCCTGGATCTCCCGCTGCCGGTCCGGCGAGCGCAGTTCGTCCACCACCCGGGTGAACGCGTCGCGGGCCGCGGGCTTCGCCGAGGTCAGCAGCGTCAGCGGATAGTCGGCGGTGACGACCCCGTCGCTCGGGTAGACGATCGTCAGCGGCTCCGGCAGGTTCGCGGTGGCGTTCAGCGACAGCAGCACCGACTCGTAGTTGATCAGCCCGTCGACCGGCCCGCCCGGTGCCTTCCCGGTGGCTCGCTGGGCGAACGCGTCGGCCAGCCAGCCGGACGAACCGGCGGTCAGCGCCTGCCCGGAGAACAGCTTCGTCAGCTGCGGGCCGACCTTCGCGACGTCGGCGGTCGTCAGCGCGTCACCGGACCCCGACAGTGCGGCCGCGACACCCACCAGTGCCGAGAACCCCGAGTTGGACGCCGACGGGTCGGTCATCCCGAACGTGAACTTCTTCGACGCCGCGGCCTGAGCGATCTCCGACCACGCCACCGGCCGCGCGTCCCACCCCAGCGACCGTGCGACCGACTGCCGCAGGCCGAAGACCACCGGGGACGTCATGATCTTCTGCTGCGCGCCGAGCCGGTTCCGCGCGCCCGGCACCAGACCGAGGTAGCGGTTGGACGAGAACCAGACCGCGTCGTAGCGCTTCTCGGCGGTGCCGTCGGCGACCGCCTGGGCACCGTCCAGCGTCCCGACGTACTCCAGTTGCACGCGCACGCCGGTGCGGGACTCCACCTCGTCCAGCACACCGTCGAGGTCCTCGAGCTCGCTACCGGCCAGGACGCGCAGCGTCCCGGGTGCGCCGGGCGTGCTCGCCCGCGTCGGCTCCGGCTCCTGCGGCTGACCGGTGCACGCCGCCAGTACCAGGATCAACGCGGCGACGCCGAGCCGGCGCACGGTCAGCTCTCCAGCTCGTTGCGCCGCGACCGGCCGAGGTGGTCCGACGCCCGGCGGAGCTCGGTGTCGAGCGTCTCGACGGTCGTCGCCATATTCTCCACGGCGCGGACCTTGAACGTCTCGATGCTGTCCAGGGTCTGGTAGATCTGGTCGAACGCGGCCTTCAGCGTCGCGACACCCACCGCCGGGTCGGCGGCCAGCTGCTGGATCTGGCCGCTCTGCTGGGCGAGCATCTCCGCGTTGGTCCGGATCAGGTCCTCGGTGGTTCCGCGTAACGCGGTGACCTGCTCGATCACCTGCTTCTGGTGCGCGAGGGCCTGAGCGATCGTCACCGCGACGCGCAGCGCGGAGACCGTCGTCGTGGCGGCTCGCTCGACACCCTTGATCAACTCGTCGTTGCTGCGCCGGATCGTGTCCATCGCCAGGTAACCCTGCGCGCACACCGCCAGCTGCACGAGCAGATCCTGGTACTTCTGCCGGACCGGGAACAGCACGTCGGCCCGGAGCGCGTCCGCCCGCGCCGGGTCGCTGACCGTGGCGATCTTCGCCTCGACCGCGGCGTCCAGCGCCTGGGCCAGCACCGCGTACTCCTGGAGCTTGGTCATCGTGTCCCAGAGGCGGGTCCGCTCGCCCTGGATCGCGGCGTTGTCCCGGCGCAGTTCGTCCTGTCCGGACCGCAGCGCGGCGACGATCGTCGTGATGTTCGCGTTCGCCGACTGGTACCGGGAGACCAGGTCCCGCAGGCGGTTGCCGAACGGCAGTTTGGAGAGCAGCCGGCGGGGCTTCGCGCCGACGTCGCCGGGGTCGAGGTCCTCGACGACACGGCGCAGTTCGACGAGGTTACGCGCGACGCGCTGCTGGGCGTCGGCGCCTTCGCCCTTGGCGCCCGCCAGCGACGTCAACGACCGGTCGAGCATCCGGTTGGTGACCTGGGCCGCGGTCCGGACGTCACGGTCGCCGAGCGTCGCGACGTCGTTCACCCGGGTCAGGAACTCCGGGCTGCGCGGGTCGGCGTCGGCGACCGACTCAGCGAACGACGCGGCGCGCTCCTCAAGTTCGGTGCGGACCGAATCGGCGATCGGCACCAGCGTCGCGGCCCGCTCGGCCGGCACCGCCGGCACCGGCTCGGGCGCGCTGAGCACCAGCGGTTCCTCGGGGGGAGTCAGCGTCAACGAAGATCCTCTCAGCGGTTGTAGGCGTCGGCGATCGCGTTCAGCAACCGCTCGGACGTCTCGTAGGCGGGTGGCTCGACGACGTCCACCAGATCACCGGCGATCGGCGCCGCGGCGGGGCCCGCGCGGTCCAGCACGGACCGGAAAGCGCCGGGGGACGCCGTGCGATAGCCGTGCTCCGCGGCCAGCGCGGTGAGCGTCGGGTCGCTGGTGAGCAGCTCGCCGACCTGGTCACCGGCGGGGGCGAGCGGCACCAGCGTGTGCTTGGACAACACGGTCGGCGAGGGGTAGATCAGCGTCATGTCCGGCCGGATCGCGCCGTCCGCCCGGTTCAGGCGTGCGACGTACTGGGCCTCGTAGATCATCACCAGCGGGGTCTTGCCGATGCCGGTGGCCAGATAGTCCTCGAACGGTCCCTCGGTGGAGTTGTCGGTGTACCCCTGCCCGAGGAACAACTTCGACAGCGTCGGCAGCACCCGCTTCTCCGCTGCCTTGTCCTGCACGACCGCGTCGCCGTTGAGCACGTAGGACGCGATCGCCGCGTACATCGCCGCGGAGTTCGACGACCGCGGGTCGGTCGTGGTGACCAGCACCGACTTGCGAGCCGGGTAGTCGGTGTTACCGGGAAGCGCGTCCCAGCGGACGCCGCGGGCGACCAGGTCCAGGTACTTGGCCATGTCCAGCACGGAGTACGTCCCGGTCCGGCGGACGACGCCCGCCGCGGTCAGCGTCCGGACGATCGGCGCGAACGTGGCCACCGCCATCGGCGAGGAGAACGGTGTGTAGACCCGCTGGACCGACCGCGCCCGCTGGAGCTTTTCCGCGGCCGGCGAGCTGGACGGGAAGGCGAACTGGTAGCGGTCGAGGTCGACGGTCGTCGCGATCTCCCGTGAGCCCGCCGGATCCACCTTGATGACCAGGCAGTGCGTGGCGAACGCGTCGCGTACCCGCGGATCGGCGAAGAACGCGGACTTCTCGGAGCCGACGACCCCACGGACGATCGTCGTCGAACCGCAGTCGCCGGCTGCGGCCTTCTCGTCGGTCCCCTGGTCGCGGCCGGCGACCGCGACGAACACCACCCCGACCACCAGCACCGTCGCCATCCCGATGCCGAACCACCGTCTCACCGGATCCTGTCGCCTCTCGGTCGAGAACGCGCTGCTCAGAGCGCCTACCTCGATCGTGGCGTGACAGCGCCAGCGGAAGCGGGTCGGACGGCCAACGGAGGGCCACCACCCGGCGAACGTTCGGTGAACCCGGGATGATCACACCACCCGGCGGAGCGGAACGATCGAGGTCGCGGTGAACCGGTAGGCCCACACTGTCGGATCGCGGACTTCGCCGCGCTGGTCGAACCGCACGCGCGCCGTGAGTCCTTTCCGGTCGTACCGGTCGACGGCCTCGAGCACGGCCGCCCGCGTGGACCGGCCGGTGCCGATCGCGGCCAGGAACACGGACGCGGCGTCGTAGGCCTCGGCCGCGTAGATGCCCGGGTCGGCGCCGAACTTCGCCCGGTGCGATCGGATGAACGCCGCGTCGGCCTTCTCCGGTGGCGAGCACGGGCAGAGCGTGACCGTGCCGTCGCCTGCCGAACCCGCGTACTCCAGGAAGCCGGTGTCCTTCACGCCGTCGCCGGTCACCATCGGCGCGGTGACGCCCGCGGCCGTGAGCTGCTTGCGCATCAGCCCGGCGGAATCGAAGTAACCGCCGAGGAAGACCGCGTCCGGCTTCAGCGCCGCGATCCGTCCGACGACACCGTCCAGAGCGGTCTGACCGACCGCGAGGCTCTCCCGGCCCACCGTCCGGCCGAGCTCGGCGACGACCTTGTCGGCCAGGTTCTTGCCGTAGTCGGAGCCGTCGTCGACCACGACGATCCGTTCCGCGCGCAGTTCGCCGTGCAGGTAGGACTTGGCCGCGGGTGCGGTGGCGTCGTCGTCGCCGATGATGCGGTGGAACGTCTGCCAGTTGTTGTCGGCCAAGCTCGGCGCGGTGGCCGAGGGAGTGATGAACGGGAGGCCGGCCTGCTCGAAGATCGGGCCGACGGCCTTGGTCTCCGAGCTGAAACTGGGGCCGACGGCTCCGACCAGCGCGGTGTCCGCGACGGCGCGCTGGGCGACGTCCGCCGCGGTGTCCTGGGTGCCGGTCGTGTCGTACGTGGACAGCGTCACCGTGCACGAGGGGTGCTCGCGGTTGTAGGCATCGACGGCGAGCGTGGCGCCGCGGAAGCTGCTCTGTCCGAACGTCGCGAAGTCGCCGGTGAGCGGCCCGATGACCGCGAGGCGGCGGCCGCAGGCCGGTGGCGGTTCGGAGACCGTCGGGCTCGCAGTGGGGGAGCCGGTCACGCCGTCGGACGTGTTGTCGTCGTTGCCGAACTGGGTGACGCCGTACGCGGCGCCGGCGACGACCAGCACGAGCGCGACGGCGGCGGCTAACGCGGCCACCAGGCGCCCCGACCGGCCCGTAGACGTAGCCGGCGCGTCGGCCACTGGCGCGGCGGCCCCTGGCACGGGGGCCCTTGGCGCGGGGGCCCCTGGCGCGGCGGCCCCTGGCGCGGGGGCCTTGGGCGCGGGGTTGCGCGGCCCGGAGCTACCCGGCGTGGGGGCGCCTGGCGCGAGGCCACGCGGCCCTGGGCTACCCAGCGCGGGGGTGTTCGGCGCGAAGGTGCTGGGCGCCGGGCTGCTCGGCGCGGGGTTGCTCGGCGCGGGGGTGTTCGGCGCGAAGGTGCTGGGCGCCGGGTTGCTCGGCGCGGGGTTGCTCGGCGCGGCCGGGTAAGGCCGCAGGGCTGTGATCGGCGTAGTGCCGTAGGGCGGCGGGGCCTCGTGGGCCCGCGGGGCGGCCTGGTGGTCGGGGACCGGTTCGGTCGCCGCGTCGTCGCCGGGCGGGGCCTCGGCGGGCTGAGCGGGCGCGGGGACACCGAGGCTGCCGCGGGCGACCACCAGCTCCGGGTTCTCCACCACGGTCGGCGTGATCCCCAGCCGCTGGAACAGGAGCGTCGAGGCGAGCGGCATCCGGCTGGGTCCACCCACCAGGAACAGCCCGTCGACGTCGTCCGCGGTCACCCCGGCAGCTCGCATCGCGTTGCGGGTCGTGTTGACCGTGCGGTCGAGCACCGGCCGCGCCAGACGTTCGAGCTGTTCCCGGCCGAGCGGGACGTCGTCGTCGAGCAGCGGGATGTGCACGGTCGCGGACGACGCCCGGGACAGCAACTCCTTGGCGATGCGGATGTCGTCCCAGAGCAGCCGGGCCGCCCGCCGGTCGGTGGCCGACTCGGGCCACTCCAGGCGGTGCCAGTAACCGGCGGCGCGTGCACCGAGCGCCGCGCCGAGGTAGCCGAAGATCGCTGCGTCGATGTCGAGGCCGCCGACGTCGCCGAGTCCCTCGGTCGCGGTGGCGGTGAAGCCGCTCTCGGTGCGGCGCATCACGGTCGCGTCGAACGTGCCGCCGCCCAGGTCGTAGACGACGACGCTCCGCCCCGGCCGGATCGTCACGTCCGGCAGGGCGAGGAACGCGAACGCGGCAGCCACCGGCTCGGGCGTCAGCCGGGGCGCGCGGATCCCGGCGATCTCCGCCGCGCGTGCCAGCAGCGCGAGGCGCCGCGGCCCCCAGCTGACCGGGTGGGTGAGCGTGACCGAGCGCGGCGGCCGGCCCGCGACCCGGGACGCCTCGGCGACGACGCGCGCGAGCACCGCCGCGATCAGGTCGGCGACCGGCAGCTCGGCGTCACCGAGGAGCACCACCCCGTCGTCGACGCGGCGTTTCGGGTTCGGTTCGAACCGCTCCGGACGCGAACGGGCGGTGTGGGTCGCGTCCCGCCCGGTCAGCAGCCGGCCGCCGGGGTCGGCGAACACCGCGGACACCAGCAGCGGCGAACCGTCGAAGAGCAGCGTTTCGATCGGTCCGTCGCCGCGGCGGATCACTGCGACGGTGTTCGAGGTCCCGAAGTCGACGCCGAGATCCGGCCCCTCCCCGGACGACCCGGGTGCCTGCCACCCCGGCGTTGAGTCTCCGGACTCGGTCATGGGGCGCAGAGTAGCGTCCGCCGCCGCTCACGAATCGCCGAGCCCGGGCGGCCGCCGCGGGCCCGGCCACATAGTGCTGTTTGCGGGGCGCCGAAACAGCAACATGCGCCCCGCCTCGCCGTGCGGCCCCGCTGCGGCCCCGCGCACCGCGCTGGCGCCCCGCGCCCCGCGCGCGGCTCCGCGTTAGCGCTCGGCGGCGAGGCGGACGCCGAGGCCGATGAACAGGCCGCCGGTGGCGACGTCGATCCGGCGCCGGGCCGCTCGCCGGGCCCGGAGCCACCCGCCGATCCGTCCGGCGAGTACGCCGACCGCGCCGTCGACCAGGAACTCCAGCGCGATCAGGATGACGCCGAGGATGAGGAACTGCAGCCAGATCCGCCCCAGCGACGGGTCGACGAACTGGGGCAGGAACGCGATCGTGAACGTCACCATCTTCGGGTTGAGCAGGTTCGTCGCCACGCCGTTGAGGTAGGCACGCCGTCCCGAGATCGAACCACCGCCCTCCGGGAGGTCGTCGGTGCTCCCCTTGCGGTGCCGGATGATCTGGACGCCGAGGTAGATCAGGTAGATCCCGCCGACGACCCGGACGACGGTGAACGCGACCGGTACGGCGGCGAACAGCGCGGTCAGCCCGGCGGCGGCCAGCGCCACGTGGATCGCCTCGCTGGTCGCCACGCCCGCCGTCGCGAGCAGCCCGGCCCGCGGGCCGCCCCGCATGCCGCACCCGAGGACGAACAGCATGTCGGGCCCGGGCGTGATCATCGCGACGAGTGTGGCCACCGTGAACAACGCGAGCAGGTGCAGATCAATCATGGCCGGATCCTCACATCCCGGTCACCCGCCCCGCCCCCGAATTTGCCCGCGCCCAGCGCGAGTGCCCAGCCCCCGCGCCGAGCGCGGACGGTTCAATCCACCACCGGACTCCGCCGTTCGATCAGGACGACGTCGCGCCACACCCCGTAGTGACGCCCGATCCGCTCGCGAGTGCCGACCACCCGGAACCCACAGGCGACGTGCAGCGCCAGGCTCGCGGCGTTCTCCGGAAAAATCGCCGACTGTATCGTCCAAATACCGGCTTTTTCGGTGGAGGAGACCAGTGCGTCGAGCAGGGTCCGCCCGACGCCGCGCCCCCGCGCGTCCGGATGCACGTAGACGGAGTGTTCGACGACCCCGGCGTAGACCGGGCGTCGGGACACCGGGCTGCAGGCGACCCAGCCGAGCACGGAGCTCTCGACCGCGACGAACCGGTGGGCAGGCAGACGGGCCGCGTCGAACGCGGTCCAGTCCGGCACCTCGGTCTCGAACGTGGCCTGCCGGGTCTCGATGCCGAGCCGGTAGACCTCCAGCACCGCATCCGCGTGATCCGCGGTCATCGGAACGATCTGCACGCTCCGCACGCTACGGCGTCACTGCCCAGAACCCGTGAACCTATTTGTGCCCCGCCCCGTGTGAGCGTCGGATCACCCAGCATGAGGGGCCATCGTGACAGTCCTGAGCCTTCAGTTCGACGCCTTCGGCGCCCAGCGCGCCGACCGTCGCGTCAACGTGCGTGCCGTGCCGTCCGTCCGGGTGTCGGAACCCCAACACCACTATGGAACCGCCGTCGAGCGGCCGGGCGGCGAGGTGCCCTACAGTCAGGAGCGGTCTCGGGATGCGGCGCCACGAGGGGAGCGGTGGATGGTCCGAAGCGCTGGTCAGCGGCGAGCCCCGGCGGGGAACGAAGCGCTGATCCGGTCGCTGTTCGCCGAACACGGACGGGCATTGCTGGCCTACGTCACCCGGCTGACCGAGGACCGGGCGCTCGCCGAGGACATCGTCCAGGAGACGATCCTCCGGGCGTGGCGAAATCCGGAGGTCATGGTGAACGGCAAGGGTTCGGTGCGGGGCTGGCTACTGACCGTGGCCCGCAACATCGTCATCGACCAGTCCAGAGCCCGGGCCGCGCGTCCTCCCGAGGTGGCGGAGGTGCCGTACAAGCCTCCGGTGGCCCGCGACCACGCCGACCACGTGGTGAACCAGATGGTCGTGATGGACGCGCTGGAGCAGCTCCCACCCGAGCACCGGGACGTCCTCGTCCAGATCTACCTGCGGGGCCGCACGATCAAGGAGGCGGCCGACGCGCTCGGTGTGCCGGTCGGAACGGTGAAGAGCAGAACATTTTACGCGCTGAGAACCTTGCGCGACTCGTTCGGCGGGCGTGACGCGGGCCTGGGGATGGTGACCCGATGACGATGCCCCACGGACACGTCGACATCGCCGGGTATCTGTTCGGCCTGCTCGACCCGATCGAGTTCCGCCGCGTCGAGGAGCACCTCTCCACCTGCCCGTCCTGCCGTCACGAGGTGACGGTCCTGCGCGAGATCGAGAACGCGCTGGACGACGTCCCGCCGGAGCTGTTCCTCGACGGCCCGGACCCCGAGGCCGACCTGCTGCTCCAGCGCACGCTGCGAGCGGCACGCGAGGAGACCGCGTCCCGCCGATCATGGGGGCGGGCGGTCCTCGCCGGTGCCGCCGCGGTGGTCGCGATCGCGCTCGCGGTGGGCGGCGGTGTCCTGCTCGGACGCTCCGGCGAGCCGCAGCAGGTCGTCGCTGACCCGTTCCCGTCCGCGACCGTGGCGGGCACCCGCACGGTCAGCGCCACCGACCCGGACACCGGCGCGGAGATGACCGCGCAGATCATCCCGGCCGACGGCTGGGTCCGGGTGAACGCGACGCTCAAGGGCATCAAGGCCGGCGAGGAGTGCCGGATGATCGTGCACCGCAAGGACACCGGCGAGGAGATCGCCAGCAGCTGGGTGATCTCGCAGAAGGCGGCGTCCGCGCCCGGCGGCTGGCCGATCACCGGCAACGCCGCGATCGCCCCCGAGGACGTGGACTCGGTCGAGATCAAGACCACCGCCGGTCGCCACCTCGTCACGGTCGACCTCTGAGCGGTGGCCTCGATCGAGGACGTCCGCGCGATCGCCCGGCCGCTGCCACGGAGTTACGAGGTCGTCGTCCGCGATCGGGTGAAGTTTCGCGTCGGGAAGATCGTCTATCTGGCGTTTTCGCGGGACGAGACCGTGCTCGGGTTCGCGTTCCCTCGTGAAGAGCGCGGAGCGCTCCTCGCGGCACGGCCGGAGGTGTTCCTGCCGCCGGACCGCTCCGACGAGCGGTTCAACTGGCTCCAGCTCAGGCTCGCCGCCGTCGAACTCCCCGAGCTCGAAGAACTGGTGTTGGACGCCTGGCGAATGGTCGTTCCGAAGAAGGTGGCCACCGCTTACCTCGCCGGGCGCTGACCGTGCGGCGGGGAGGCCGCTTAGCGGGGGGCGCTAGGGTCGGGTGGGTGTCGGAGTCCGTGTCACCGCCCCCCGCGCCCGCCGACGAGGACGCGCCACCCGCGCCCGACGGCCCGGATGCGCCCGACGGCCCGGATGCGCCCGAGGGCCCGGATGCGCCCGAGGGCCCGGATGCGCCCGACGCCCCGGGCGCGCCAGACGGGGGCCTCGGGGAGCCGGATGACTCGGTGGAGTGGATCGTCGACTCCGCGCGGCAGCCGAGGGCGCCGCACCGGCGCACCCGGCGCACGATCGTGCTGCTGGCCGCCGCGCTCGTCGTCCTCAGCGTCTTCTGCGTGCTCGGCGCGGTCACGTTCAGCCGCGTCGTGCACCGCGACCCGCCCCCCGACGTGCACAGCGCGGCGATCATCCGGGCCAAGGACACCGCGGCGCAGCAACTCGCCGGATCGCTGGCGGCCGTCACCCCGAGCGGCGTCACCCCGCTGGGGCTCGCACGCCACGAGGCCTGCCAGCGCGGGTCCCGCGGCCTGCGGCGCACCTGGGACGACTTCAACTGGCTCTGCGCCAGCCGGCAGACGGTGGTGGTGGAAGCCCCCGTGACCGGCCTCGAGGCGGCGCTCCGGGAAACCCGGAATCAGCTCATGCTCGCCGGCTGGTCCGTCCTGGGGGACAACATCGCCTCCGAGCTGTCGGTGACCGCCGAGCCCACCGAGATCGAGATGCCCATCGAGACGACCCCGGCCGTCGAGCCACGAGCGCCCGTCGCCACGTACGTGGCCGAGTTCGAGCGGGACGGAACACGGCTCGCGGTGCACTTCGGCCGGACCGTCGAGGAGGCCGTCGCGGTCGTCGAGGCCCTGCAGGACGTCGACGTCGGCACCGACATCGGCTCCGGCGACCCACCGGAGTGGGACCGCCGCGCCCCCGCCCTCGACCGCGTCCCGCTCCAGTACGCCGCATCCCGCTACGGCGGAACGTTCCTCGTCGTGACCGTCCAGCGCGAATGGTTCCGGAACTAAGATGTCCGGTATGACCGACGAGCGATGGCTCCGGGAAGCGGTACGGCTGGCGGCGGCCAACGCTGACGCGGGGCAGCTGCCGTTCGGCGCCGTCGTGGTCCGCGACGGCGAGACGCTGGCGACCGGCGTCAACACCGCGCTGACCGACCGCGACCCGACCGCCCACGCCGAGGTCGCCGCGGTCCGTAACGCGTGCCGTGCGCTCGACGTCCTCCACCTGACCGGCGCGGTCGTCTACTCCAGCTGCGAGCCGTGCGCGATCTGCCACGCGGTCGCGGCCACCGTGGGCGTCACCGCGCTGGTGTACGCGGCGCCGAAGGAGCTGATCCCCGACCTGCGGTACCCGGCGCCGCCGGACAGCGCCCCGCTGGCGGTTCCGATGCAGGCGGCGCTGCGGGCGCTCGCACCGGAGCAGTTGCGGCACGTCCCGACGCCCGGCGCCGACGAGCCGTTCCGGCGATACCTGGCGGGGCTGCCGTGAGACTGGGGCTGCCGTGAGACTGGGGCTGCCGTGAAACTGGGGCTGCCGTGAAGTTGGGGCTCAACGTCCGGAACTTCGGCCCGAGCGCCGACCCGAAGGGTCTCCGCGCCTGGGCGCGGTTCGCCGAGGATGCCGGGTTCGCGCTCGCGATGATGTCCGACCACGTCGCGTCGACGCCGGACGTCGACGAGACCTACCCGGCGCCGTTCTACGACCCGTTCACGACGATCTCCTGGCTCGCCGCGCTCACGACGACGCTGGAACTGGGCACCAGCGTGACGATCGCGCCGTACCGCCATCCGCTGCAGACCGCCCGGGTCGTGGCGAACATCGACCGGTTCAGCGACGGCCGGTTCGTGCTCGGCGTGGCGTCCGGCTGGTCGGAGCCGGAGTTCGCCGCGCTCGGCGTCCCGTATGCCCGGCGCGGCGCGATGACCGACGACCACCTGCGGGTTCTCGTCGACTTCTGGACCAGGGAACGGATCTCGCACGACTCGGAGTTCGTCACGTTCACCGACGTCGCGACCGGCCCGGCGCCGGTGCGCAGGCCGCACCCGCCGATCTGGGTCGGTGGCGCGGCGCCGGTGGCGATCCGCCGCGCGGCCCGGTTCGGCGACGCCTGGCACCCGGCCAACCCCGACCTGACCTGGCTGCGGGACATCGGTCTCCCGGCGCTCCGCGACGCCGCCGCCGTGCTCGGCAAGCCCGCACCGCCGGTGGCGCCCCGCGTCCAGCTCGACGTCCGGCAGGAGCACGTCGAGCTCCCCGACCGCCCGGCGGGCACCGGCACGCTCGAGCAGATCGCCGCGGACCTCGACACAATTGCGGCACTCGGTGCGAGCTATGTCGTGCTCGACACCAACCCGGGCGATCCGCACGACCGGCGCTCGCTGCGCGAGGACTTCTACGTGCTGGAAACCGTGGCCCGGCACTGGCGTGACCAGCGCAGTTGACCTCTACCTAGATTGAGATCGTACGGTCGTCACGGCGTCCCGGGAGCAGCGTCCGACCTCCCGGGACGCCGCTTGTTGCGCGCGAATTGCTGGCGGATGTCGGGATGGTTCGGTAGGCATCTGGTGTTCAGGCCGGTAAGTGGGTGAACCAGAACTCGTCGGGCGACGTGCTCACCTGGTGAACTTCTGTCGCACCCATGCGGTGACCTCTGCCGAGCTCGCATATTGCTCCGGACCCGACAGTGGAAGGTGGTGACCGGTGACCACGACCGCTCCGGCGACCGTTCGTGTTCTCGCACGGGCCAAGCTCCCGACCCGGCACGGCGTCTTCGACGCCGTCTGTTTCTCCGGCGCTGACGACGTCGAACACCTCGCCCTCTCCATGCGGACGCCGCCCGCCGGGCCACCGGGCGGCGAACCGCCGCTGGTACGCGTGCACTCCGAGTGTTTGACCGGGGAGGCGCTCGGATCGCAGCGCTGTGACTGCGGTGACCAGCTCGACACCGCGCTCCGGCTGGTCGCGGAGGAAGGCCGGGGCATGGTCCTCTACCTGCGGGGTCAGGAGGGGCGCGGGATCGGCCTGGCGCAGAAGATCCGCGCATACGCGCTGCAGGAGGCCGGGCTGGACACGGTCGAGGCGAACCTGGAGCTGGGGGAGCCGGTCGACCGGCGCAGCTACGGTCCGGCCGCCGCGTACCTGCGGCAGATCGGGATCGAGGAGATCCGGCTGCTGACGAACAACCCGGACAAGGTCGCGGCGTTACGCGCCGCTGGGATCCGGGCCGCCGAGGTGCACGCGATGCCTGCCGCGGCGTTGCCGGCCAACGAGGCGTACCTGGCGACGAAGGCCGAGCGGATGGGGCATCGCGGACTACGGCCCGGCGAGCAGCCGCTGTCCGGCAGCGCGGACTAGGTCTCCGATGGAGCGGGTCACGGGTCACCGTGGCCCGCTCCGTCGTGTGCTGCCACGCGCAGAAGGCTGGCGCGCGCAGAAGGCTGGCTGCGGCGCGCAGAAGGCTGGCTGCGGCGCGCGGAAGGCTGGCTGCGGCGCGCGGAAGGCTGCTGCGGCGCGCGGAAGGCTGGCTGCGGCGCGCGGAAGCGCGTAGGAAGGATGTTGGTTCGCCGAAGCAACCGTACGGCCCTCGGTGAGGAGAGTCGATGACGTCCGCTCGCGCCCTGCATCCCCGACACGGCACCCACGAGCCGGTGCACGGAACGCCCGCCCGGCGTCCCGGGTCGGTACGCCGGACCAGCACCGTCGACATGCTCCGCCCGGACGGGCTGACCGGCCGCGTGGTCGTCGACGCGCGGGCCCGTGACCTCCACACCGATGCGGATGGTTCGCACTCGGCGGCGACCACCCGGATCGACGCCGAGGTCGACTACGTCGGTGGCTGGACGCTGCGTACGCTCTCCGCCGACCCACCGGACGACCGGCTCGCCGCACTGGTCGGGGTATCGGTGGCGAGCGGGTTCCGCCGCCGGGTGCAGGAGACGCTGCCCGAGCACTACGCCAACGCGACCCTGCTGCACCTGCTGCTCGACGACTTCCCGGTGGCGACGCTGGTCAGCGGCGTGGCGTTGTCCGCCGCTGGTGGGTTCCGGGCGAGCGGCGAGACGCTGGACCGGGTGGCGCGGGCCGACCTCTGCTCGGGCTGGCGCACCGGAGGGACGATCATGCTCGGGATCACGCGGGATCGGATGATCCCGGCGGTGACCGGCCCGGACGCCCCAGATCCCGCGGAGCCTTCTCGCGATTCGATCGTGCCCGCGTCGGCCGGGCCTGGCTCGGCTGGCACGGACTCGGCTGGCCCGGACTCGGCTGGCCCGGACCCGGACCCGGGCTCGGGCGGTCGGGTTGTGCCGGGCGTGCCGGGCGTGCCGGCGTCGGCGGCGGAGGCGTGGGACCCGGTGGCGTGGGACCCGGTGGCGTGGGACCCGGTGGCGTGGCATGACCGGCCGGACCTGCCGCCGCACGCCGTCCGGCGGGCGCGGCGGCTGGACCTGTGGTCGGCCGACGGGCTGCTCGAGCTCGACAGCTGGTACCGGGACTCGCACGTCGACGCGGACGGAAGAGAATCCGTGATCCACGAGTGGGCGGTGCGCGGAACCGTGGATCCGTCCGACTACCGGATCCGGGCGATGACCGCGACGCCGCGCGTGCTGCCGTGGGTGGAGTGCCCGTCGTCGGCGGCGAGCGCCGAGCGGCTGGTGGGTAGGGACGTCCGCGAGCTCCGGCCGTTGGTACGGCGGGAACTCACCGGGATCTCCACCTGCACCCACCTCAACGACCAGCTCCGCCAGCTCGCCGACGTCCCGGGGATGGTGGGGTTTTCCACAGTGCGGTAGTGCGGAGTACCTGGTCAGCCGGGTGGTCGGCCCCATGGTCCGGCGGATCGGCCGCTCATAGCGTCCTCAGCATGACCTTTGTGGACGAGGGTGGCCTGTCCGGCTGGGCAGTGGAATTGATGGAGACGCTCGGCGGCCCCGGCGCCGGGGTGGCGATCGCGGCGGAGAACCTGTTCCCGCCGATCCCGAGCGAGGTGATCCTGCCGCTGGCGGGGTTCGCCGCGAGCCGCGGCGAGCTGAGCCTGGCCAGCGCGCTGATCTGGACGACGATCGGCTCGCTGGTCGGCGCGTTGGCGCTCTACGGGCTCGGTGCCGCGTTCGGGCGCGACCGGCTGCGCGCGGTCGTGGACCGATTGCCGCTGGTCAAGCTCGCGGACGTCGACCGGGCCGAGGCGTGGTTCGCCCGCCACGGCGCCAAGGCGGTGTTCTTCGGGCGGATGATCCCGATCTTCCGCAGCCTGATCTCGATCCCGGCGGGCGTCGAGCGGATGCCGCTCAGCCGGTTCCTGCTCTACACGACCGCGGGCAGCGCAATCTGGAACACGGTGTTCGTGCTGGCCGGCTACCAGTTGGGGGAGCAGTGGTGGCGGGTCGAGGAGTACGCCGGGTGGTTCCAGTACGCGGTGATCGCGACCGTAGCGCTCGCGGTGGTCTGGTTCGCGGTGCGGCGGCTGCGACGGGGGACACTGGTCCGGTGAAATCCCTGTCCGGTCGGCTGCGGCCGTTCGTCGGCGTCGCGCTGGGTGCCTGCACCGGGCTGGTCGCGCTCGGGTACCTGCTCGCGGCCGGTGCGGCGGTCGCGCTGACCGCGGGGCGGGCGCGGCCGCGGCTCGGAGCGGTGGCCCGCTGGCTGGCCGAGATCGATCGACGCCGGGTCGTCCGCTTCTACGGGCCGACCACCAGCGGTGCAGTGACCACCGCCGGGGCCCTGGCCTACCTGGCAGCCCGGGTAGCGGTCGGGCTGTTCGGCGGACTGCTCTACGGGCTGCTGCTCTGGGGCGGGGTGACCGTGCTCGTGCTGTGGATCGGCTGGATCCTCGGGTGGCCGGTCGACGGGATCGAGGCGACGCCGCTCATCGTCGCGTACCTGATCGGGCTCGCGGCAGTGCTCGCGTTCCTCAACCTGTCCGGGATCGCGGCGCTGGCCAGGGCCGACCGCTGGGTCGCCGTGCGGCTGCTCGGACCGGGCCCGCGCGAGGCCTACGAGCGGCGGATCGCCGAACTGTCCACCGCCCGGCTCGAGGTGGTGGCGGCGGTGGACGCCGAGCGGCGTCGGATCGAGCGGGACCTGCACGACGGCGTCCAACAGCGGTTGGTGGCGGTAGGGATGCTGCTCGGGCGAGCCCGGCGCCTGCCGCCGGCCGACGGCCGGCTGTCCGACCTGCTGCGGCAGGCGCACGACGAAGCGGCGGACGCACTGGTCGAGCTGCGCGAGGTCTCCTGGCGGGTGTTCCCGGCGGCACTGGACGCCGGGGGCCTCCCGGTCGCGCTGGAGACCGTGGCCGACCGCTCACCCGTTCCGGTGACGCTGAGCGTGGAGCTGGACGAGCGTCCGGTGAGCGCGGTCGAGACTGTGGCATATTTTGTGGTCAGCGAGGCGGTGACGAACGCGATCAAGCACGCGGCGGCGTCCCGGGTGGATGTCGCCGTGCGACGGACCGGCGAGGAACTGCGGGTCGTCGTCCACGACGACGGCACCGGCGGCGCGGAGCCCTCGGGTACCGGGCTGACCGGGCTGTCCCGGCGGGTGTCGGCGCTCGACGGGCGGTTCCGCGTGGACAGCCCGGCAGGCGGTCCGACGACGATCGAGGCGGTTCTGCCGTGCGTTTGATGCTGGCCGAAGACTCCGCGCTGCTGCGGGTGGGGCTGGAACGATTGGTGGCCGACGAGGGGCACGACGTCGTCGCCTCGGTCGGAGACGCCGACGCGCTGCTCGCCGCGGTGGCCGCCGGGCCGCCGGACGTCGTCGTGGTCGACGTGCGGATGCCCCCGACGCACACCGACGAAGGGCTGCGGGCGGCGTTGCGGATCCGGGAGCGGTGGCCGGCCGTGGGGGTGCTCGTGCTGTCCCAGTACGTCGAGAAGCGGTACGCGGCGGAGTTGCTGGGCAGCACCGCATCCGGGATCGGCTACCTGCTGAAAGATCGGGTCGTCCGGGTGGAAGAATTCCTCGACGCCCTGAACCGCGTCGGCGCGGGCGGTGCGGCGTTCGACCCCGAGGTGGTACGGCAACTTCTGGCCCGCCCGGCCCACGCCGACCCGCTGGCGGCGCTGACCGGCCGCGAGCGCGAGGTGCTCGGCCGGATGGCGGAGGGGCAGACCAACGGGCGGATCGGAAGCGAGCTGTCGATCTCGCAGAGCGCGGTCGAGAAGCATGTGAATGCGATCTTCGACAAGCTCGGACTGTCGGCGGAGGGCGGTTACAGCCGCCGGGTGCTCGCCGTGCTGCGTTACCTGGGTGCGTGATCGGTGGCCGGGCGTTCCGGTAGGCAACGCGGCGTCCGGTCGGACCATGAGGGCTAGAGGTTCGTGTTGCCGCCCTCGGGCGGGTGGTCGCCGCGGATGCTGGAGCCGGGTCGTCGGGCGACCGGAGCGATGCCGACGAGCTGGCGATGACGTGCGTCCGTCTGGGCCCGGCCGGGTGCAGATCAGCGATCCGGCGCATCGCCAGACCGGGTGGAGGTCACGTCGTGGCCCTGAGCGCGGGTGGCCGCGACGGACGCGCGCCAATCGGGGCGGGCACGCGTCCGTGGCGCCAGACACTGGCATCGAGAGGTGGCAGCCACGTGACGACGAGACCTGCGAAGGAAGCGGTCGACCGCGCGGTCCCGTTGACGTCGGCTGGCCTGATGACAGCACTCCGCAGGTCATCCGAGGGGCCGGTCGGCGCGAACGTCATTCTGTTGCCTTGTCATCGACCCGTCAGGTCTGCACGCAGTCGTAAGTTGCGGTCGTCCAGGAGGTGTTCGCGGTGGTTGACCAGGAGCCGGACCTCGCGTTGAGGGCCGTCGAGTACCGGGACGGGCAGGTCGGGCTCGCGTAGAACCGCGCGGGCGACGGCGAGGGCGTCGATCGGGTCGGACTTGCCGTGGATCCGGGTGGAGTCCCGCGCTTTGGCCAAGAGTTTCGTCGGCCGCCACCCGGGGACGGCTTCGGCCGCGGAGAGCAGGTCTTGGTCCAGGCGGCGGATCATGTTCCGGCAATCCTCGACCGCCCATCGCCGTCCCTGGACGGCGCTGTGTTGGCGGCCCAGCGCAGCAGCGCGAGCGGATCGGCGCGGGTGGCGCCAGTCGTGCGGGTGGCGATCAGCCGGTCGAGGTCGTCGATGAGGACCGCGGTGTGGGTGTCTCCTTGGTGAGCCGGAGGACACGAACCGATCGGTGGGCATGCCTGAGTGCCGGGCGGTGGGGTGCCGCCCGGCTGTTTTGGCTGTTGGGGTTGCTAGTCGGGTGGGTCGAGGATGGTGCCGTCGGGTCGGCGGATGGTGAGTTCTTGTCCGTCGAGTTGGAGGGTCCAGCCTTCGTCGTGGACGCGGTGGTGATGGAAACCGCACAGGAGGATGAGGTTGTTCATGTCGGTTGGTCCGCCGTGGGACTAGGGGATGATGTGGTGGGCTTGGGTCCAGTGGGGTGGCCGGGTGCAGTAGTGGAACCGGCAGCCCTGGTCCCGCACGACCAGGCCGCGGCGCATCGTGGGCGGCACCAGGCGGCTGCGGCGTCCGACCGCGATGGGGACGTCGTCGGGTCCGAGGACGATGCGGTTGATCGCGGCGTCGCAGGCGATCCGGTCGATGGCTTCGAGGGGGAGAGGGTCGCCGAGGTCGGTGCGTCCGCCGTCGCCGGGTCCGGGGACCCAGCGGCTACCGGGAACCCAGACCCGGGGACCACGGCCGGAGCCGCTGCCGG